>CALEJY010000156.1 GCA_937898445.1 uncultured Candidatus Melainabacteria bacterium
ATATCCTAGCGTCGTTGCTCTTTTTTCTGTCAAACCTGTCATTGACATAGTCAAATCGAGGCATCTTGTTACAGAAGAACCCAATACCCCGAAAAACTTGTCATCTCCTCCACAAGCGTTGATAGCAGCCGTTCTCCCTTCTTTATTTGCATTAGAACCTAAAGGTAGCCAAATTTTGGAATTACTTACGACTAAATGTTCTTCAACGCAATCTCCGCAAGCATAAATATCTTTTATACTTGTTTCCATCTTTTCATTAACTTTTATTGCGCCCGTTACGCCTAAATCTATCCCCGCATCTTTAGCGATTTCAACATTTGGAGTTGCTCCGGCACATAAAACAACAAAATCAGTGTCATATTCTTTCCCAGTACCGGTTTTAACAGATTTTACCCCATTAATATCGCCGGAAAACTCCGTAACAATTTCAGATGTCACAATTTCAAACCTATCATTATTTATGGAATTTAGCTGCTCTTGGATTAATTTTGACATATCTTCATCAAAAGTTGTCATAATATATGGAGAATATTCAACTAAGGTAACCTTCAAATTCTGTTTAACAAGAGCTTCTAGTAGTTCCACCCCAATATAACCGCCGCCTACAATCGTTGCGTGCTTTGATTTTAGAGCCATTTCTTTTATTGCAATACCATCTTCAATTTTTCTCAATGTAAAAACATTTGGGAGGTTTACATTTTTAATTTTCGGAATAATTGGTCTTGCACCAACCGCAATAATTAATTTGTCATAATCAACCAAATATGCTCTTTGCGTAGTCAAATCTTGAATTAAGACTTGTTTTGCTTCAGGAATAATTTTCATGGCTCTATTTTTAAGATGTACATGTACGTTTTTCTTTTCAAATTCTTCCGCTGATACAACCAATAACAATCTATAATCTTCAAAATTACCTTCAATATAATAAGGCAAACCGCATGAAGAATAAGAAATATGCGTATCATCAGTATATAAATCAATTTCGGCTTCGGGTAAAATCCTGCGAGCCTTTGCAGCTGCTTTTGCGCCTGCTGCGACACCACCTAATATAACAATTTTCATAAACCAAATATAAATAAATACTTGATTTATTACATTAGCCACTAGTTTAGGTTAGATGTACTTAAAAACATTTTCTTCATCAATTCGCAATACACATCAACGTTTTCTTTGATTTTTTCAATATCATCTACCAAGCAGTTAATTTCTTTTGTAATTTTTTCTTTGTCATTGTTTTCGAACATAAAATACACTCCCTATTACACATTTATTTACGGAAGTTTTATGTTTGAACTTTAAAAATTCACTTCTTTTTGTTACAAAAATTAATCCTCGTTATACACTAACTTTTTCCTCAAACTCCACTGAACAAGAGTTAAAACAAGGATTATAAAGAATAAAACGTAAGCGATAGCAGAGGCTTTTCCGACGTTAAAATATTCAAAAGCGTTTTTATAAATCGCATAAACCAAAACATTTGTGCTATCCAAAGGTCCGCCCTGTGTCATTAAATAGATTAAATCAAACACTTGGAAAGAGCTTATAGCAGTTATTATTACGACAAAAAATATTGATGGTGAAAGTAGCGGAATTGTCACATTTCTAAAGGTTTGAAAAGGAGTTGCGCCGTCGATTTTTGCAGCCTCAAACATGCTTTGAGAAATTCCTGACAAAGAAGATAAAAATATTACCATGTTATAGCCGATTAATTTCCATACAGATACAATTATCAAAGCCGGCATAGCAAAATGTGTGTCATATAGCCAATTTATATGCAGATGTAAAACATGGTTCAAAAGTCCGATATTAGGGTCAAAAATCCATTCCCAAACCACACCTATTACAATCATTGGGGTTATAAACGGTAAAAAATATGCAGTTTTATAAAATTCAGAGCCTCTGATTTTAGAATTTAAAATACATGCCAAAACAAGCGGAATAATTACTCCCAAAACCGAAGTTGATACCGCAAAAACGACAGTATTCCAAAATATCTTGAAAAATAAAGCTTCGGAAAAGATTTCTTTGTAATTGTCAAACCCTACGAACTGGATAGGATTTAGCAAATCCCATTTTGCAAAACTCAACCCAAATGAACATATAACAGGAATTACAATAAAAATAAGAGTTCCTAATAAAGCAGGTAATATAAACACCCAGCCTGCAAAACGTTCATTATTAAAGATATTTTTAAAAAAATTTTTTATTTTAATATCCTCCATATCCCCTCGCCCCATCGGGGAGACAAAGGGAACCGCAGAGTTGTAACGATGCGAGTGACCCTGTCTGCACTTTGTGCTGAGGATGAATTTCTTAGAGAACAACGTGAACTTAGAAATTCAGGGTGAGGGGTTAAATTCCCCTATATTTATGTTATTATTATATCATAAGAAATAAGATTAGGGAGTAAATTAACATGAAAAAATACGAACACGCCTTTGGAAAAAACGATATTAGAGGGATTTATGGCGAAGATATAACAGAGGAACTTTTTTATAATACTGGTATTGGTTTGGTAGAATGGTTAAAAGAGCAATCAGGCAAAAATGCTGCTGATATGTGGCTTACAATCACACGTGATGCAAGATTGCATTCTCCTGCGTTAGAAAAAGCTTTGTCTGACGGAATTACCTCAACAGGCGCAAATGTTATTAATCTTGGACTTGCTCCTACTCCTATCGGTTATTATTCTGAAGTTGTCGGTATTGAAGGTTATGATGTAATCGCTGCGGCAATTATTACCGCAAGTCACAACCCAAAAGAATACAACGGTTTGAAAATGACATTTAATAAACGAACTTTAACAGAACAACAAATCAAAGAAGTTCGTGATATTACGTTTAAAAATTGGTTAAGTCATCCTGAGGCTATAGCCGAAGGGTCTCCAGAAGATTCTTCGCATACGCTCAGAATGGCAGGTAAGGTTGCAGAAGTAAACATTATTCCTAATTATATTAAAGATATGGAAAATCGTTTCGGCAAAATCGGTGAAGGCGTTAAGGTTGTTGTTGATAGTGCAAACGCTACTGGTGGCGTTGTTGGGCCTGAATTGTATAAAAAATTAGGCTGCGAAGTTGTAGAGTTGTTTTCTGAACCGGATGGAAACTTCCCTAACCACCATCCAAACCCTAGCGTTGAAAAAACTCTTGATACATTAAAAGAAGTTGTTGTAAAAGAACACGCAGACGTTGGTATTGCTTATGATGGCGACAGTGATAGAATTGGAATTATTGACACAGAAGGCAGATTTTTGACAGGCGATAAATTGCTTTTAATCTATGCACAAGATTTGATTGAGGCTTGCAAAGATAAAGACATTCATCCGACTGTTGTTAGTGAAGTTAAATGTTCACAAGTTTTGTTTGATACTATCGACAAATTAGGCGGTCATTCTGTTATGTGCAAAACAGGTCACGGATATATTAAAGACAAAATGAAAGAAACCGGTGCATTATTGGCTGGCGAAATGAGTGGTCATACGTTCTTTAAAGACAGATATTATGGTTTTGATGACGCTATTTATGCTGGTTGCAGAATTATTGAAATTATTTCTAAGCATAAAAAAATCAATCCGGAATTTAAGATTTCTGATATGTTGAAAGCGTTTGATGAAGTTTATTCTTCTGCAGAAGTCAGATATCCTTGTCCAAATGAATTGAAAAAATCAACTTTAGAAAAAGTTCAATCAATGATAGAGGCTGATAAAAATATTTTTGGCTCTCAAATCAAGGATATTATAACACTTGATGGTATGAGAATTGTATTTGACGGAGGTTTTGCACTAATCAGACAAAGTAATACAGAACCTGTATTCACATTGAGATTTGAAGCAAAAACAAAAGAAGAATGCGAAAAACTTAAATCAGCAATGCTTAATATGTTAGGTGAGATTTTAAAATAATTAAATAAAATTGTACAAAAAAGAAGGGAGTATTATTATGCAACAAAATTTTGCAACAGCATGCCCCCCCCCCGACGCAATGACTTAATAGCAAGGGTTTTGAGGGGTATTACACACGTAACCCATTGGAACAATGAGTTTTTAAGATGCCTAGATGCAAAGAGGCATAGAGGCAAAGTCGGTATCAAAGCAGCTAGGCAGCTAAGAAGTTATGCAGTTAAGATTTATTGTCATACTGAGGACGATAGTCCGAAGTATCGCATGGTTGGTGATGATGTTGGGCTAGAAAGCCCAATCTACAATGTAAACTGTCACCCTGAACTTGATTCAGGGTCTATCAATGCTGATTTTGAACCCTCTCCCGAATTTCTAAGTTCGTTACAACTCACTAAGAAATTCAACCC
>CALEJY010000157.1 GCA_937898445.1 uncultured Candidatus Melainabacteria bacterium
TTGAGTTTGAATACCTGTTGAGAGCAAAAAATACCAAGGTTCGCAATCGAACATTAATTGTTCGATTTCATGGGTAAATGAAATGGCAGATAAAAATATACTTATGCAAGAGTTTAATCGGAGCGGATATGATAATCTATATCCACAAATAATTCCGAGCTTCAATCAAAATGTAAATTTAAACTCTAATAGAATTGTTAATGTTGCATCCCCTGTAAACGATAACGACGGGGTAAATAAAAGGTATGTAGATATGCTGTAGACTTTGAGCATTAAGAAAGTAGGTACGATTACGCAAATGTGTCAACCTGTCGCCTTTAGTCCTGATGACGTATTAAATTGTTACGGCGTAATTTTAGATTATACTTTAGGCGTATACTCGTATGATTAGGGCGGCGGCGTGAGCGTGGGAATAACGGATGAATACGGCAATTTTAACTCCAGTTACACTTCGTGCAGAATAGGGGGAAATGACAACAAATATCAGTTTAGTGCAAAAATTTTCCTCAAAAAAAACCGGATAGAAGCAACAAGCGGTAGCGCATTTGATTTTAATGTAAGTTTTGATTCTCATCTCGGCGGGACATGGGTAATAACCCATTATCACTATTTTTGTTGCAAAGGCACATCTAATACGGCATCCGAAAACGCCCCTATAAACATGAATATATATTTTCTCATGTGAAAACAAGGTAATAATTAAAACTCTTCTAACGCCTTTCTATCCTTAATTTGATTGTTTTAATTATAATTGTTATTGGATAATCTATTTATAAGAAACATAAAAACAAATTCTATCTTCCGCTTATATTTGCTTGTCGGTATGCATCGTCCTAACTATACCATTTTATAATGTTAGACCAATACGAAACAATAACCCGATTACCATCTATCAACATATAGCTGTTAGAAACTATAGAATATAGCTAAGCATAATTATTTTGAGTTAAATAAAGTATGATAGAAGAGTACCCAGTCTCTGCTCCGTTTAAAATAGAAAAAATTATTATGGCTTTTGGTTTGGAATTGAACATTAAATGTTCGAAAAAGCTCCTTGTTTAGTAATAATATTTTCATCAACATACATATATACTAATCCACCCTATTCTTCTTAGAATTATTCAATTGATTTGCCCTCTTGTTTTATTATTCCTTATATAAGGAATCAATCTAATAGTGGGTATATATCAAATTGGACAAGTATGTATAATAAGGTAACAGTAACTTGGTTAAATAGTACGGTTACTTATTTTACTTATAATGAAAGGGATGGCTCAAATGGAAAACCTGAATATCAATGTAATAAAAGTGGGACAAATTATTGTTGGTTATCTTTTTAAACATTAATTGTTCGATTTTTAAGGGAAAAACATGAGTATAACTAAAAATATCTTGATGCAAGAGTTCAATGGGATAGACTATGACATTTTGTATCCTCAATGTTCCACCAATTTTAATCAAAATATTGATATGTCCAACAATAGAATTACAAATTTGGAAAACCCTGTAAACAATTTGGACGCTGTTAATAAACAATATGTTGATTTAAATCTTTATAAATGCATTGGATATTAGTCGGGAGAGTCTGTTATTTTAACTAATCCTATTATTTCGGGGTCATTGGGGGATGATAATGGAAGTAAATGGACTCATTCCATAACTTTTACTAATACCACAGGCAAAAATTTATCTTTTGTGGAAAAAATGAACTGTAAAGAAGGAAGCTATGGAACATCGGGAAATCCTACGGTAACTCAACAAATGAAAATATTAATAAATCAAACTATTATATATCAAAATCAATGGACACAGATAACAAATCCGAGCAGCGTGCTCAATAATATTAATATTTTAAAAGGTTTTAATTTTGCAGCGTCGAACAATCTAATTTTATATCCACGGCAATCAATAATAATACAAAATATCATAACAAGAACTTCGTCATCAGGACATTTGAATTTAGAAATTAATTCTTATAATTCTCAAATATTTTTAAATGGTTTTTAAATATTAATTTTTAATAATTATTATCCTACACATACATAATAATAAGTATATCCAGCATAGTTAAGTTGATATGCTTTTTCCCGACTACTATACCATCTAAGTAGGGGTCTACTAACTAAACCTTACTATGCAATATTTAGTAGTTGAGTCTAAGCTACCAACAACAACACCAAAAGCAGAATTTCTTAGCATGAGAAGACCATAACTCTTAAAATTAGTACCATCTTCTGACACATAGAGAAACATTGGCTTAAATTCGAACGTTAAACTGCACGGATTGGATGCTCCATAAGTACCCGTTCCGACGTAGCTT
>CALEJY010000158.1 GCA_937898445.1 uncultured Candidatus Melainabacteria bacterium
GTCCCGCAATACATTGTAGATATTGATTATGAAAAAGCTCTTGCGCAAAACGTTGATTTGACAGAACTTGCATCAACTTTATCTTCAATGTTGGGTACTTATTATATCAATGACTTTAACAAATATGATAGAGTATTTAAGGTTCAGATGCAGGCAGAAAGCCGCTTTAGAGATAAAGCCTCTGACTTGTCAGGAATTTATGTAAAAAATAAAAACGGTGTAATGGTTCCGATTATGTCAATAATTAAACTTGAACAATCAATCGGTACTGCATCAATTTCAAGATACAACCAATATAAATCAGTTCAAATTCAAGGTCAGCAAGCATCAGGAAAAAGTTCCGGTGATGCGATGAATGCGATGGAAAGTGTTGCCAAACAAGTACTTCCATCAGATATGACTTTTGATTGGTCCGGTACTTCAGCTCAAGAAAGAGAAGCTTCAGGACAAACTGTTATGATTATTGCGATGGCGTTATTGTTCGTGTACTTGTTCCTTGTTGCGTTGTATGAAAGTTATACAATTCCGATTGCAGTATTGTTGATTTCTCCAATTGCTGCATTGGGTGCATTGATATTCCAAATGATGATTAACCAATCATTTGATATTTATTCTCAAGTTGGTATGATTACATTAATCGGGCTTGCTGCAAAACAATCTATCTTGATTGTAGAATTTGCGAAAGAAGAACACGAGAAAAATGGCTTGTCTGTAAAAGATGCGGCAATAAAAGCTGCGAAATTAAGATTTAGAGCGATTATGATGACAGAACTTGCATTTATTTTAGGCGTTTTACCTATGATTTTTGCAACAGGTGCAGGCGCAAACTCAAGAATTTCTGTTGGTTCAACAGTATTTGGCGGTATGATTGCTGCTGCAACATTAGGTGCTGCATTAACTCCGGCATTTTATGTAATCGTTCAGGAATTTGTTGATAAATTCCCTAAAAAAGAAATAACCGAAAAGGATTTGGAGATATAAGATGAAAAAGATTGTTAATTTGGCTTTGATATGTTCTGTTTTGACACTTACAGCGGTTTCTCCTGCGTTTGCGAAAAATGCGAAAAAGTCAACAAACAAAGACAACCAAAAAGTTGAAATCGTAAAGCCTGATAAAACAAAAGTTAATAAAAAACAAGAAAAACGCAAAACTGATGATAATGCAAAGATAAAAAAAGAAACTTCGCAAGAAGCAGAAGGAATGTACGAAACTAAATTCCCTGTAATCAACAGTAAGATTGAATATGCAGATATGCAAGGTGAAGTTTCACTTACAGATTGCATAAAATTGGCGATTACTCATCACCCTGCGATTATGTCATCAATTAGCAATTCTGAGATCTACAAATCAAGAGTAGGACAGGCATGGTCAAATTATTTCCCGACATTGAGTGCCGGCGTTAGCTATTCTCGAAACGATATGCTAATGACTATGGGCGGAGCTTATGCTCGTATGATGTCGCAAAAATATGATATGTATTATGTTCCGACTGTTTCTGCAAACTTGTTGTTATTTGATTTCGGTAAGACAAAAGCAAGCGCAGATGCTGCAAAAAGAAATTACGAAGCTTCAAGATTTGATGCTGAGCAGAGTATTGAAACAGTTATTTATAACGTAAAAGTTGCGTATTACAACCTTGTTTTTGCAGAAATTCAAAAAACGGTTTACGAAGATACTGTTAAAGATTTTGAATTGCAATTGAAACAGGCAAAAGCTCAATACCAAATCGGTAGAAAAGCTAAAATTGATGTTACAACGGCTGAATACAACTTGGGTAATGCGAAAGTTAATTTGATTAAAGCTAAAAACACAATGGAATTAGCGGCTGCTGAGTTAGCTAATGCGGTTGGTATTCCTGAACTTGAGGGAGTTGTATTAAAAGATAAATTAAATTCAAAAGCTTATGATGTTAATTTTAATGATTTGTTGAATACGGCACAAAGTTCAAGACCAACATTGCTTGCAGCAAAAAAAGCTATGGATGCGGCAGAATTGAACGTAAGAGCTGCGAAAAGGGCATTTTCTCCGGATTTGAGTGCATTTGGCTCATATAGCAGAGGTGGTAGACGTATCGATGCGGACTATGGGTATCAAGCCGGTGTTCAATTGAATTATTCTGCAATAAATTTAATGTTACTAAAAAAACAAGTTGATGAGGCAAAAGCGACTTACAGAAAATATGTTGCAGATTACGAACAACAAAGACAAAATGTATATTTGGAAGTTAAAAGTGCATATATTAGTTTGTTAAACTCTCATGATAGTTTAGATGTTTCAAAACTAGCATTGCAACAGGCAAAAGAACGTCAATATCAGGCATTTAGAAGATATCAGGTCGGATTGGGAGATGCGATTGAGTTTAAAGATGCTGAAAACAGTTATTTGAACGCACAATTGGATTATTACTCAAACTTGTTGAACTATAATGTCAATGCTGCAGAAGTTGAACGTGTAATCGGCGCACCAATCCACGAAACAAATCAAGATTTGTAGTATTTTGAGAGGTGTAGAGGCAAAGAGGCTTGGATGCTTAGTCTGTTACGGATAGCTCCTTCCCTGTGGAGGGAAGGTTGGGGTGGGTGCTGTCCCGTAGGGAATATTTATATAAAATTAGCACCCACCTTATTCCTCCCTCATAAGGGAGGATACTATAAAGCACTTGAAAATCTACAAAAAATTTGTTAATAAAAATTCCTACATTTTATAATCAATACCGTGTTTTTTGAACAATTTGTTATAAAAATCCGCAAACTGTCTGATCATTTTGTCGGTTAATATCATTGGAATTTCGGTTACTGTTTTAACTTTTTTCCACTGATGAAGATTTTGTTTTACGTAGTTTTCAACAAATTTGTTTAAGGAAATTTGGTTTTCTTCGCTTATTGTTTTTGATTTTTCTTGTGAAATTGAGAGAAATAATTTTTTGAATTTTTTCTTATCATATATTGCTATTGCGTTTTTTCTGTTTATTTCTCCTAAAATTCTTATTCCGTCTGATTTTTTTGTTATATTGGGTTTGAATTTATATTTTAAATGGAATGGAAGTCCTTCTGGGAAAGCATCTATATCAATTGCTTTTATATTGTTTTCTTTAAATTCAATTAGGCTTGCTAATCGCATGAGTTCTCCAAAACCTTTGCGCCTTTGATTGATTTTTGTTTGAATATACCCATTTTCAATGTTTTTACTATTTGGAGCTATGGTATAATAATATGCACCAAATTCATTTTTATATTTATCAGTAATTCTGGTTTCAATGTTTGCACTTAATGGACAAGTTTCTGGGTCAATAACTTTTGTTTGAAGAAAAATTGTTTTATTTCCTTTTTTTATTGGAATTTGTTCATGAATAATGAAATTTCCATCAGGAGTTTCCACTTTTTTTAAAGAAACTTTTGTTGGAAATTTATTTTTATTTACTAATTTTTTAGGGAAAATGTTTTGAACATGTGATAATATTTTGAACATATTTATCTAAAACCGCTGAAAAAATTTTTTTGTCTCATCCTTCTCATTAAAAAAGACCCCTTGCGGAGTCTCTTTTATTTACGCGAGAAGGGATTCGAACCCCCGACCTTTTGGTTCGTAGCCAAACACTCTATCCAACTGAGCTACTCGCGCTTATTTTGTCGGTTTGCAAGTTTTATCCTTGCAACATCTTCAAGTCTATCAAAAAAAGATTTATTTTCAAGTGCTTAAATAAAAATTTTTTGTTGAAATAAAATTAATCTTTTCTGAAAATGCTGTGCTAATCTTGTTTTAGCGAGGTAAAATATGGAAAAATTAACGGAAAGAGAAATGGCGGTTTTAAAATTGATTATGCTCGGATATCCGAATAGTCAAATTAGTAAAAAAATTTTTATTAGTACACATACTGTAAAAGCGCATATAACATCTATTATGCGCAAATTAGATGCAAAGAACAGGACTAATGCGGTTTATATTGCGATGAAAAATAATTTGGTAGATTAATAAAATTGTTACAATTTGATAGTATCGCTTTAAAGTTATATAATATTATTGAGCGAGATTTGATATATGAAAAAATTATTTATTACACTAACATTTTTATTATTATTTTTATGTACATTTGTCCAAAAGGCTTGCAGTGACGAACTTTACAAATTTACTTCTGCAAACTTTGACACTTCAAATTCGGTAATCGTTTTATCGGCGCAAGACACACCTGGCAGTGCGGTTTTATCGAATATTAAGTTGGTAAAATTAGAAAATCCGACAAGAGCTTATTTTGATATAGATTCATCAATAATAACTTTCCCAAAACAAGATTGGGTCTTTAATTCCGGTAATATTAAAGAAGTTAAGATTACTCAATTCTCGACAAATCCGAATAAAGTTCGTGTCCTAATGTATTATGATAAGGGCTTTAACCCAAGCAATATCAAGTTTACAAGAATAAAAAATAACATAATAATTCGTCTTAAAAATGATGCAATCACAGATGCGAATTATTTCCAAAATACATACAGAGATGAACATTCGTCATCTAGTGATTTTTATGAATATTTGACAATAACTACTCCGATCTCGAAATCACAAGATTCAATTGTCGGACAAATTCAAGATGCTTTTAATACTCAAGCCAACCAAATTATGGCTAAAAAAGAGTTAAAGTTGAATACAAAATTTTATTTGAATAATATAACAACAAAACAATATGGCGTTTTATTGAACGGTTTTGGCTCTGTGACTGTTGAAAGACCTTTGATTTTGTCAAATCCGACAAGAATTGTGTATGATTTACCAAACACTTTGGTTGATACAAGATTAAGAAACAAAGAATATCGTATAAGTGAAAATGAAACTGTTAAGATTGGACAATTCTCTGTAAACAAAGCAAGAATTGTGATTACGACTGATGCGGTGAGTGATTATATTCCGATATATTCAAACGATACTCAATCATTGATTTTGGCTAATTATAAAAAAACAAACAATTCGACTTTGTATAACAATTCAACAAATTTGATTTCTTATAACAAAGAAAAAAATGACAGTTTAACAGAAACAATGATTTTGAAGTTTGATTCAACAGTTGTTCACGGTATTGACAGATATAATGACAAAGTTATTTTGTATTTGTACAACGCATCTAAATACAACGAAGATAATTTTGAATCCGCTTATAAAGGAACATTTTTTGCAAATGCAAAGATGGAGTTAATGCCAAAAATCGGTATGAAATTGACTATTCCGGTTGAACAAGATGCGGTTGTTGATACATATTTAGGTTCTGATGGCAGAAGTTTGAAAGTTAAAGTAAAAGAGGCTAAAAAGCAAACTACTACAGCTCCAGTTGTTAAAAAGCCTACACAAACTACTCCAATTATCTTAAACCCGCCAAAAACTACAAATAATACAAATTCCGGCAAACATAAAGTCGTAATTGATGCAGGTCATGGCGGAACTGATGTTGGTGCAACAGGTGGCGGAATTTATGAAAAAGATATTACTTTAGATGTGTCAAAACGTGTTGAAGCGATTTTGAAACAACGTGGTTATCAAGTAAAAATGACAAGACCTGATGACAAGTTTGTATCTTTGCAAGATAGAGTTACAATAAGTGAAGGTTATTCTCCTGATATTTTCGTAAGTATTCACGTAAATTCAAGTGTAAGACCGGAAATTACAGGTGTTGAAACTCATTATTATCACCAATACAGTATGTCATTGGCGCAAACAGTTCACTCTGCGTTTGCAAGTGCGGTTCAATCTCCTAACAGGGGTTTGTTTAAATCTAAATTTTATGTTATAAATCATACTACATGCCCTGCGATTTTGGTAGAAATCGGATTTATTTCAAATGCAAACGAAAGGGCGCAACTTGTTAGCGAAAAACGTAAACAAGCGACTGCAAAATCTATTGCAGACGGAATTGACAATTATTTTAAACAGAAGTAGAAAGAGAAATGACTGATAATAGACCAATAGCTTTTTTTGATTCAGGTGTAGGCGGTTTGACCGTGTTTGCGAAAGTAAAAAAACTTTTGCCTAACGAAAATTATTTGTATTTTGGCGATACAAAAAACATGCCTTATGGTGAAAAATCAGAGGAGCAATTGATTGAATTTGCAGATAGAATTTTCAAATTTTTTGAAAAGCAAAATGCCAAAGCAGTCGTAATGGCTTGTAATACTACTTCTGCAATTACTTATGAAAAATTGAAAGATAATTATAATTTCAAAATTTATCCGATTATCCAAACTGTTTGTTCAACATTGGCGGGATTAGACGGAGTTAAGAGCTTGGGAGTAATTGCAACTCCAGCGACTATTAATTCTCATGCATATTCAAAAGGAATTGCCAAATATAACAAAGATATGAAGGTTTGTGAGTTGGCTGCTCCGAATTGGGTTAGGATTGTAGAAGAACACAGGATACATCAACCGCAAAGCATTGAACAAATTAAAGAAATCTTAGAGGTTATGGAAGTGAATAATCCTGATAAGATTGTTTTGGCATGCACGCATTATCCTTATTTGTTGGATGTTTTGAAAAAATTCTTGCCTGAGGATAAATTTATAGATCCGGCTGTATATTTTGCACAAAGTATAAAAGATGATTTAGAAAAAAATAATTTGTTAGGAAAAGAACCTACGTATGAAAGATTTTACGTAAGTTCTGATCCTGAAAATTTTAAAATTGCATCTGAATTGTTCTACAAACTTGATACTTTGCCTGAATTGGTTTAGCTAGGTATATGGTAGTTTGCAGAGCCTTTGCCAAATACTGTTTCGTATGCCTGAATTTCCATTTGTATTCTGGCAGGTGTTGCAAATTCTGTTTTTGGCGGAATGTAGGCATATAATTCTGGTGGAATTTTGTAGCCTTTTTCTTCTGCTTTTTGTATTGTTTGTTTTAGGAATGCTAAATCCTGAATTACAGTTGTTTTATCATATTTGTAAGGTTGTCCGTTTAGAGTTTTCTTTGGTTTTGAATACTCTCTTAACAGAGCGGATGTTAGTGTGCAATCGTGCTTTTTAACGATATTGCACATTGTATTTTTAAGGTTATATTCTGTTAATTTTTCAGAAACCATTCCCAGATTATCATTTCTACTTTTCTTAACAGTAACTCTTGGATCTATAATTGGAAGTGGTTTTTGTATAGACCGAAATTTGCTACTATGATATTCTGGAGCAACTCTTTTAGCCTTTGCGGCTCTTGTTGCAACAGTTGCAGATGTGTTAACATGATTTGATTTAGTTTTTGTTTTTGTTGTGTTTGTTTTAGTTTTATCCGTTGTTGGTTGTGGTTTTACAGGAACTGTACCACCTGATGTTTTTGTTTGAACTTTTTGGCTATCAGGAGTTGTTGTCGCAACTTTTTGTTGTTGGTTGTTTTGTGCTGATTTAGCTTGGGTTGTTGGTTTTGAGGTGTTTACTTTTTTATTTTCTGTTGCATTTTTGTGAATATGTTGTGGGGTTGAGGCAGGTTTGTTGTTAACCTCTTGTTGTGGTTTCGGGTGCGGTGTAACCTTTGATTTTGCCGCAGGAGCTTGAGTTGGAGCTTCTTTCTGCGTTGGAGTAGATGCCGGTTTGGTGGTTGGGGCAGAAGAAGGTTGTGGTGTTGGTTGGTTTTCCACAACTTCTTTTTGTGGCTCTGCTTGTTCTTGGTTCGGCAATTCATAACTTAGCGCATATTTACTGTCTTGCGGAATTTTATTTGGTTTTGGAATTATCGCTTTGTCATTTATGTAGAAGTATTCAACACCTTTTTTGTTGGTGTGATAAAGTTTGTTGCCATCTTTGTCTGTATTTGCTTTCAATAAATCTTCTTTAGTAATACCAAATTCATTTGCGATTTTGTCCATGCTCCAACCTTCCGGAACATCAAGAACTACGAAATGATTGCCATCTTTATCTTTGCCGACTTGTTCAAGTTCGCCGTTTATTGTTTGGTAATATTGTTTTGTGCCGTCTGAAAAAGTTGCTTCTTCTGCGACTTTATTACCCGTTTCAGGGGCAATATCAATATCTTCTTTAATCAAGCCTTCTCCGATTTTTGCGCCTGAATATTCAACGGTTTGTCCATTAACTTTATAATCATCATTGAATTTATTTACGATTGATTTTACGGAATTTGGATCTGATTTAAAGGATGATACAATTCTTTCAGGAACTGCCTCTCCATTAACTTGTTTGTAAATTACTGTTTCAACGTCATTTCCTTTAGATGTTGTTTTTGAATTTAATTTATCCTCAAACCAGTCATATTTTACGACGGTTGTATCATTCCCTTGTTTAATAGTTTGTTGTTCTGGTTGTTCGATATTTCCGTCTTTGTAAATTGTTTCTGTTATGTCCTTTCCGTCTGCGGAGGTTTCTAAAGTCTTATCAACTTTGTTTTTGTCGCCTTTAATATAGAAAGTTTCTAACTTGCCGCCACCTTCAAAATTCTTTGTATTGCTTAGCAAAACTCCGTCTTTGTTATAAAACTCTGT
>CALEJY010000159.1 GCA_937898445.1 uncultured Candidatus Melainabacteria bacterium
AACTTCTTAGCTGCCTAGCTGCTTTAATACAGACTTTGCCTCCACGCATCTTAGCATCTAGACATCTTAAAAATAAGCGTAAACCATGATTATGAGAGGTTACTCGGCTATTGCCCCCCCCCCGATGCAACTAAAAAATCTCTTTTTCATAAAAATTCCTCTCTATTTTTATTATTTACATTATCATTTTAACAGATTTTTTATGATTTTTCAAGTGAGTAGAATACAATAAGCAATCCTTCCACCGCAAGCGGTCCCCATTCCTGCTTAGTAATTTTTTTCATGATTAAATATTAATCAAAAGGTTAAATGTTTCCCTTACGGGACAACACCCATCCTAACCTTCCCTCTCTAGGGAAGGGAGTTACTTACCACATCTTTGCATCTAAGCATCTCATCTAAGGACACAAGCTTTCCCAGTCGGGTTCATCATCTTCTTCTCCAGGCTCGACAATATGCTCGCCACTTTCTAACATTACCTGCAAAGTCCATTTTAACTGTTTTTTATAATTTTCTCTTGCTTTCTCAGCCGTCTTTGCACAAAACAAGAAACTCGGAATTTCTTTGATTTCAACGAAATGATATGGATTTCCATCAAAATCCAAATCCTCACCTTCAATCAAAGTCCAATCTAAATTAAGGTAATAATCCAAATCTTTTTCAGCCATCTACTAACCATCCAAAGAGTTTTCATTCAACGGTTGAGTAATCATAATACCTTCACCGCCAATAACTTCAGCCTTTTGACCTTCAATATACAAATATACCGGTTTACTTGTATTACGTTTTGCAGTCTTAATCAATTGATAAAGTCTTTTATACAAACTATCTGTTCCACCACCGTTTTCAAACGCTGAATTTAAGTTAATTACAACTTTGTCAGATGTTTCTGAAATAGAGATAACCCTTGTTCCAGTAGGGATTTCAGAGTAAACACCTTTTGATTTTTCGTAAGTTGTTGGTCCCGAAATCAAAGCGTTTATTGCAAATTTAATTTTAGAACCGTCTACATCTTTGTCATACTGACGATTTACTGCTCTATAAATTTCTTGTTTAGAACCATCTTGACCGATAAAGAACACATTTACATAAACCTTTTCAACAGGAACTTCTGCCGGTTTTGTTTCTTCTTCTTTAGGAATTTCTGTTTCAGGAACAGGAGTTAAAGGTCCTGATACGTTTTCATCGTTGTGATAAAGCATTCTCAAACCCAATACACAACATACAACAACCATTAATACTGCGGTTACACCTAAAAAAACTCGTTCATTTTTACGCATTTTTATTGTTCCTTATCTTTTAAAATTGTCATATTACCGTCAATTGTAATTTTTCCATCAGAAATATTTACAGTTTCAATGTTAAATTTTGCATCTTTATTTTCTAATATTTTTGCAGAAAAATCAAGCGGATTAATATAATTTATTAATTTTGACAACTTGTCAACATCCAATGCCATACTATTATTCAAGAAATTTGTATTTGCAAGTGCGATTTGACCGTTTTCAACCTTCAAATTAGCAGTTATAACAAGCTCCTTTGTCTTTCTTACAAAAGGCATTGAATACTTCATCACATAATACATTTTGCCATTTTTCAATTTTATGTTTGTAGAAGTTATTTGAAAAATATTCAAATTTCCGCCAATACTATTGATATCATCAATCATTCTTTTGTAATCAGAAGAAAGCATTGTTTTGTTCAAGTCTTCTTCTGTAATAACAGCGTTGAAAGATGCCGGAATATCTTCTTTTACAATATAATTTCCTTTTTTATCATTTGCAATGTAGTTGAAATTACACAAAGTTTTTGCATTAAACGATGAAATATAAACGCCTTGAATGTCAACATTTTTACCGTTAATTTCAAGAGATTTAAAACGACCGGCTTTCAAATCTCGAACACTATACGCATCCAAATTAACTTTGATATCACCGCTTGTTATATTTTTCTTAATCGCCTTTTTAGTAAGCTTTTCGCCAATTTTTTCAGACAAGAATTTTTGACCTGTAACCGTACTCATCCCTCTTGAAAAGCCCGAAGTCAAGTCGTACGGAGCAGGACATTTTAGAGTTGAGCAATCTTGTGCCTGAACTCCTTGTGCGACAAGCAATAGTACCAAACTTAAAATTATCTTTTTCATTATATAAACACTTTCTTTAATTTAATTTTCTCACCATCTGCAATTCCAACTGCGCAGATTTCGACATCATTATATATCAAACTTACAAAATTGCCAATTTTATCGCAAGATTTGTAAATCGTCATACCGTTTTTAATTCTAGCCAAATCATCCTCATCAACTGCGATTTTAGGTAAATTCAAGATATCAAGCGGATTTATCAAATTACTTTCAACATCAATTCCATCAAGTTGAACACTGTTTTCGACTCTGAATTTTCCGGCTTGTGTTCGAATAAGTTTTATCAAATACCCACCACAACCCAAATTTTTTCCTAAATCATTCGCAATAGACCTGATATAAGTACCTTTTGAGCATTTTAGCAGAATTTGTGCCTGTTGTAATTCTTCATCAAAACTTTTCAATTCAATGTTTTCAATAACAACTTTTCGAGGTTGAATTTCAACTTCCTCGCCTTTTCTCGCATATTCGTATAACTTTTTCCCCTTAACTTTTATCGCAGAAAAAATCGGTGGAAGCTGAGAAATTTCGCCTTCAAAACTTTTCAAACCTTCTATAACGTCGTTTTTTGCAACTTTTTTATCAGAGGTAAAAGTTTTTTCACCATCTAAATCAAATGTATTCGTACTAGCTCCAAACTGAACTGTCGCAAGATATTCCTTTTCATCTTGCAAATACTCAATCAAACGAGTAGCCTTCCCGATACAAATCGGCAAAACTCCTTCTGCAAAAGGGTCAAGAGTTCCTGTATGACCAATTTGCTTAATCTTTGTAACTCGGCGCAAAACGGAAACAACATCATGAGATGTCATCCCAACAGGTTTGTAAATATTCAAAAACCCGAACAAACTTTTATTATCAGGGTTTCCTGACATTACAATTCTCCACGAGAAATCTTATCAATCAATTCACTAACTCTTGAACCCTTTTCTAATGAATCGGTATAAACAAATTTCAATTCAGGAGTTAATCTCAATCTAATACGTTTGCCCACTTCGTATCTGATTTTAGGAGTGCTTTTTTCAATAATTTCTTTAGTTTTTTCAATCTGTTCAGGGTTACCCAAAACACTATAAATAACTTTAGCAAATGAATTGTCATGCGAAACTTCAACATCCAAAACAGACACAACGCCTGCCAAACCTCTGATTTCTTTTCTCAAAATATCAGAAATATCTCTCATTAATTCTTTTCTAACTCGTTCATTTCTTAAAGTCATAATTTTCTCCTTAGTGATAAAAAAATTATAACATAAAATAAAAAAAATAAAATTACCGCCCTAAACGGATTTCGTCAAAATCAATATATATCCTGTAGCCCAATATTTTACAAATCAATTTCATTTCTGAATAACGTAAAGATTCACTTTTTAATTTATGAGAAATTAAACTTTGAGAATAATGCTTTCCGCTCAATTCTGTCATTTGCCTTGCTAATTCTGTCATTGACATCCTTTTTGATGTCAACATAATCTTTACTTCATCACGAATGTCCATACCTTAATTATATATTTATGTTGATAAAATATGAAAATATGTTATAATCATGAATATATTTCATATATTATAAAATATATTTGCAACTCGTTAACATTGGAGGAAAGATGAAGATTTCAAAAGAAAAAGCATTTACATTGGCAGAAGTTTTGATAACACTAGGAATAATCGGTGTAGTTGCCGCAATGACAATGCCATCATTGATTATGAATTATCAAGAAAAAGCAAGAGTAGCACAATTAAAAAGAGTTTATTCTGTTTTATCACAAGCTTATGTTTCTGCAATTCAAGAAAACGGAACACCAGATGAATGGGGAATGGGTGGGATGTATGATGAAAATTCTCATTTGATTTTAGCAAACAATTTAAAAAAACATCTTAAATTGTCAGAAGATTGTACTACTATGAATGGAACACAGGCAATAAAAACATGCGGTGTTCAAGGTAGCACTGGCAAAAATAATATATTAAAATGGGTAGCTTCTACAAGCAGTTATAAAAGTGTGGTTTTAAATGATGGAACCATTGTTGTATTTAGACTTTGGTCATCAAGTTGTAATGCAAATTATAGTGGAGATAAGGAAACTTGTGGAGAAATTGCTGTTGACTTGAATGGTAAAAAGCATCCAAATAGTTTAGGCTATGATCAATTTGAATTTTATTTTAACAAAAATAAAATTGAGCCTTTTGGTCAACCTAACTCTGCACTTAGATTTGAAAAAGCATGCAATAAGTCTGTAAATACACCATATCCAGGATTTGATAGTAGTTCAATGTATTCTTGTGCTGCTTGGGTTTTGTATAACGAAAACCAAGATTATTTGCATTGCGATGATTTGAGTTGGGATGGAAAACATTCTTGCAAAGAAAAAAGTAGCAAGTAATTTTTAAGTGAGAAGTGAAACGTGAAAAGACCGTATCGAAAAAGTTTCGTTGTCGGATTAGTAAATCTGACCTACAAAATTTCTCACAAAACCCCTCATAATCTGTATAACAAAGCATGTTTTAACCCTCTCCCGCATTTGTAATGTTCACTTACGTTCACAAACAACTGCTCCCTCTCACAAAGAGAGAGGGAAATGGTTCTAACAATAAACTATCTTAATAGCTTTTCTCTACAAGCTTTGGCGTTCAACTTCTTCTGTTGTTGATACTTCAATAATATCGCCAACTTCAATATCGTTCCATTTCGCAAATGAAATACCGCATTCAAAACCTTGCGCAACTTCTTTTACATCATCTTTGAAACGTTTCAATTGGTCAATTGCACCACGGAAGATTTCTTTGCCATCACGATATAGAACAGCATCTTTGCTTCTTACAATCTTACCTTCTGTTACATAACAACCGGCAATTCTTGTTGTTTTACCAATTGTAAATACTTGACGAACTTCGGCTTTACCAAGCTCAACTTCTTTAACTTCCGGTTCAAGCAATGACAACATTGTCTTTTCAATATCTTCAAGAATTTGATAAATAATATCATATTTCTTGATTGTTACACCTTCTTTTTCTGCTGCAGCAAGAGCGTTCGCATCTTCTTTTACCGTAAAACCTAAAATCAAAGCGTTCGAAGCTGATGCCAACATAACGTCAGCTTCTGAAATATCACCAACACCAACGTGAATAATTTTTGTCTTGATTTCATCAGACTCTAACTGTGCAATTGCTTGAGATACAGCCTCTGCAGAACCATTTGTATTAGCTTTGATAATCAAGTTCAATTGCGGAATATCTTCTTCTCCTGCAACTGCCTCACGACGAACATGAGCCGGCAACATTGCATCAAGACGTTTGTCACGTTCTTTTTCTTTACGTTCTTGAACAATTGATTTCATTTCTTTTTCGTTCTTAACAACTTCGAAATAATCACCCGCTTGAGGAACTTCTGACAAACCTAAAATCTCTACCGGTGTAGAAGGTTCAGCCTTTTGTATTCTTTCGCCAGAGTCAGAAAGCAACGCTCTAACACGACCGCAAGCAGTACCTACAACAATACAATTACCTACACGCAAAGTACCGTTTTGAACCAACAATGTAGCAACTGCACCTTTACCTTTATCAAGGTTTGCTTCAATTACAACCCCTGAAGCCTCTGCTTTAGGGTTAGCTTTCAAATCTTGAACATCAGCTACCAACAAAATGTATTCCAACAATTCATCAATACCTGTACCTTGCAAAGCTGAAACTTTTACAGTAATTGTATCACCGCCCCATTCTTCAGGAACAAGACCGTGTTCTGTCAACTGTTGCAATACTCTGTCAGGATTTGCACCCGGTTTATCAATTTTGTTTACCGCAACAATAATCGGCACATCTGCAGCTTTTGCGTGGTTAATAGCTTCAATTGTTTGAGGCATAATACCATCATCTGCAGCTACAACCAAAATTGCGATATCAGTAGCTTTGGCTCCTCTAGCTCTCATTTCTGTGAAAGCTTCGTGACCGGGAGTATCTACAAATACGATTTTCTTATCTTTGTTGTTATCCAAATATACTGTATAAGCACCGATTGACTGAGTAATACCACCAACTTCGGATGCTACGATTTTGTGTTTTGAAGCACGGATACTATCCAACAAAGTAGTTTTACCGTGATCAACGTGTCCCATAATACTTACGACAGGCGCACGTCTTTTCAACAATTTTTTATCGACTTCTGTTAATTTCTTTTCTTTTTCTTCTTTTTCAAGTTCTTCTTCCATGTAAGCATCTAAGTCCTCATCCAGAACTTCTAACTCATATTCAGCACAAACCTTCAAGACCGTATTCTTCGCAAACTTTCTTGATTACATCAACATCAATAAGTTGATTTACAGTAGCCATAACGCCGTTCAACATCAAGAATTTAATAATTTCTGCCGGAGTATGTTGAATTTTTTCTGACAACTCACTGATTGTCATTGCTCTATTTACAACAACTTGAGTTACTTGTTTTGTTTCTTCCTCTTTGTGAGAACGTTTTTTGTGCTTTTGAGCTGCTGCTTTTTCTAAAGAAATTCTTTCTTGTTCTTCTTTTTTATTGTTAAAATCTTTTCCTTTTTTCTTGCCGTCAGCTCTACGTCTGCCATTACCTTTATTTTCATAAATATCTTGAGAAATAATTGTTCTTTGGATAGGCTTTCTTTCGCCAGACGGTTTTTCAAAAGGCTTTTTAGCTGCGCCGTCTTTAGAGCGTGGAGGGAAATTCCTTTCTCCTCTTTCCGGTCTTTCACCACGAGGAGTACGTTCTCCACGAGGCGGAAATTTTCTTTCGCCGTTTCTTGAAGGTCTTTCCGGTCTGTCAGTAGAATTTGCATTTTCACCAACCGGTTTTCTTGGCGCACGTCTAACAATCTCTAATCTGCTTTGAGGTTGCTTAGGTTTAACAATTTCAACTCTAGGAACACTAGCTTTTTTTACCGGTTCCTGTTTTGGTTCTTCTTTTTTAGCTTCAACTTCTTCAACAACAGGTTTTTCTGCCGGTTTTGCTTTTTTAACAACAAAAGCTTTTGGTTTTTTATGTTCTTTAACACCACCTGATGCGATGAAATCTTTCAACTTTTTAACCTGTTCCATTGTAACAGTGCTTGAATGAGTTTTGCCCGTAACAGAAATTTTGGCGAACTTTTCTAAAACTTCCTTACTGGTAAGCCCAAGTTCTTTTGCTAATTCATTTATTCTTATAGTTTCAAAACTCATTTAATAATTTTCCTTTCAAATCTTCCGGCACAGAGGTTTTCAGCACTTTTGAAATTCTATTCTTTTTAAAAGCGGCCTCTATACAAGAATTATTATAGCAAAGATATACAGATCTGCCAAATATTTTATTATTTGGGTTCAAAACGACTTCACCGTGCAAGTTTTCGCGAGTAATCTTAATCATATTTTCTCTATCAAAAAGTTTCCCGCAACCCACACATTTTCGTTCTGTCACTAATTTACCTCTGCCAATTTTTCTAATTTTAACTTTTGGTCGTGTTCAATAAGCAAATTGATAAGCTCATCCAAATCCCCATCAATAACCGTATTAACGTTCAAGTTATGGTTAATTCTGTGGTCAGTCAAACGACCTTGTGGGAAGTTGTATGTTCTGATACGTTCACTTCTATCACCTGTTCCGACTTGCGAACGGCGAAGGTCAGTGATTTCTTGCATTTGTTTTTGAACTTCCATATCATAAAGTTTAGCTTTCAAAATCTGCAAAGCACGTTCTTTGTTTTGAAGTTGAGAACGTTCTTCTGTACAGAAAATCATAATTCCTGTAGGTTTGTGGAATACTCTGGCAGCAGTTTCAACCTTGTTTACGTTTTGACCGCCTGCACCACCTGAACGAGCAGTTGAAATTTCAACATCATTCATATTCAATTCAACTTCAACATCATCAACTTCCGGCATAACCGCAACGGTTGCAGTTGATGTATGCACACGCCCTTGAGATTCTGTCGCAGGAACTCTTTGAACCCTATGTACACCTGATTCGTATTTCAATTGCGAATAAACCGCATCACCTTTAATTGAAATAATAATTTCTGATACACCGCCGGCTTCACATTCAGTTTTACTCAAAACTTGTGTTTGCCAACCTTTTTTATCGGCATATCTCATATACATACGAGCCAAATCTCCGGCAAAAATGTTTGCTTCATCTCCACCTGCGCCACCACGAATTTCAAGCATAATATCTTTATCATCCATTGGGTCACGAGGCAGTAGAAGAACTTTCATTCTTTCTTCATATTCAGGAAGTTTTGCTTCATTTTCAGCCATCTCAGCTTTCAAAAATGATTTCATTTCTTCATCGTGTTCGTTATGTATCATTTCTTTAGCTTCTTCAATAGCATCAACCGCTTTTTTCCAGTC
>CALEJY010000160.1 GCA_937898445.1 uncultured Candidatus Melainabacteria bacterium
ACTGATACTGATGCAGGTGAAAACGATGTATTCTATTGTAATGATTGCGATTATTCAGCAAATTCAAACCACGCAATTTCTAAATTGCCTGAAGCGGTTGTTGACGGAAAAGAATATTTTCCTGAAACTAAAATTATTGATACGCCAAACACTCATTCAATTGAAGAATTGAGCAAGTTTTTGAATATTCCTGATACATTGATTTTGAAAACTCTTGTATATATTATTGACAAGAAACCTGTTTTGGCTTTGATTAGAGCAGATAAAGCGGTTGAAGAAACAAAATTGATGAATGCAGTTGGCGGTATTGATGTAAGAATTGCATCTCCTGCAGAAATTGAAGAACTTATGCAACAACATAATTTTAATGCTATTCCTGGATTTATCGGACCTAAAGGTTTTGAGGATATTACAATTGTTGCTGATGAAACAGTTCGTGATATGAAAAACTTTGTTGTAGGAATTAACGAAACCGACAAACACCAAGTTGGCGCAAATTTAGAAGATTTAGGTATTAAAGAGATTAAATACGCTGATATCAGACTTGTTCAACGTGGTGAACTTTGTCCTGTTTGCGGAAAACCGTTGCAAATTACAAAAGGGATTGAAGTTGGTAATATCTTTAAATTAGGTACAAAATATTCAAAACCTATGAATGCGGTTTACACAGATGTTAACGGCAAAACTCATCCTTACGTAATGGGTTGTTATGGTATTGGTATTTCAAGAACTGCTGCTGCTGCGGTTGAAGCTCACTATGACGAACACGGTATCAAATGGCCGATTGCAATTGCTCCATATCACGTTGTAATTGTCCCTGTAAATATTAAAGATGAACTTCAAATGAAGGTCGCAAATGAAATGTATGAAAAATTGCAAGCTGCCGGTGTTGAAGTTGTTCTTGATGATAGAGATGAAAGAGCCGGTGTTAAGTTTAAAGATGCTGATTTAATCGGCTTCCCATACAGGGTTACTGTTGGTAAAACTATTAACGAAGGTTTGGTTGAATACAAAGTTCGAGAAACCGAAAATGTTGAAAAGGTTACACCGGACACTGCAGTAGAACATCTCATAGAGATTGTTAAAAATATTAAGTAATAGAGAATAAGAGGGTTGAAAAATTTTCAGCCCTCTTTTATTATAATTCTTGTTAAGATTAACCCCACAAGATAAATTAATTGATTAGGAATATAAATATGAAAATGTATCCAATTTGTTCAGTTCATACTACCCCAATGCAACGAGCAGTGCAAAAATTTCATGATTGCTACTTAGTGGCATCATTAGGAGCTTTGAGCAGAAGTGCTAAAGGTCGTAGAGTTTTAGAAAATAATATATCCAATAATTATAAAGCAGTTAATGTCAAATTTAAAGATGTTAATGGTAAGCAGGAAGATTATTTGATACTGAAAAATGAGATTAAAAACTTTACTTATGAAAGAAAAGATGGAATTAAAGAAAAATTAGATAAAATAGCTTCCCCAATAACAACAGCAGTAGAGATTGCTATGAATAGATTGTTGGCAATTCATCCGACTAAAAAGCCTTTTATCTACCGAATGATGGAAAATCAACAGGATTTTGAATACAACAAACCTTCAAGATTTTTGCAAATGTTTACCGGTAAAAAGCCTGTGATATTGAATGAAAGTGGTATTAGTATGTCCTTATTTAATAAGGTAGATAAATCAATAAAATTGTTGGGTGATATCGAAAGAGATAAAGGAGCTGTATTTGTAGCAGGTACCGGCTGGAATAAGTGGGGAACTAATGCTCTCCCTTCTTGGCACTGTTATGCGGTAAAACGTGTTAATATGGAGCAAAATAGAATTGTTCTTTTTGATCATAGAAAACAAGAGGAAATTATTTTACCTATTCAAACAGCTTTACATCAATTAAAATTCTTAACAGGATATTTTAGCAAAGATTTAAGCTAAGATAAGATTTAAGCTTTTTTATGTTTGAATGCAAAGTATTTGAATAAAACGTAAGTTACAACAGATGCCATAAATATTGATACAAGCTGGCTTAAATAAACGTTTTTAGAAATATATCTTACTATTAATTCCAAAATTAGAGCGTTGCAGGCATAACTGACAACCCATGTTGTACAACATTTGAAATATTCTTTTAACCAATGACCTTTTGTACAGAATACAAACATTTTTTGGTTAAAGAATGAAAAAACTGATGATATAATCCATTGCAAAGCAACACAGATTTGATAATGTTCGCTTCCGATTAAATATAATGCGATTGCAAAAATTACGTATGAAATCGCAGCGTTTACTCCGCCTACTAATAAAAATCGGATTTTATCGGGTATTGAACACCATTTGTTGTATAAGTTTAAAAGTCTTTCCATTAATAAGCTTTCCCGACAAGCGAATTGTGTGTTTTTAGCTCAATTGTGTCATCTAATTTTGAAAGAGTAATCTTTTCTCCATAACGCTTTTGCAATGCCAATTCTATTAAATAGTCAGCAAAGTGTGGGTTTTTAGGAAGTAATGAACCGTGCAAATATGTTCCGAAAGCATTTTTGAACCTTGCTCCGGCAGTTTTGTCTTTGCCGTTATTTCCGTTTCCGACAATTATTTTCCCTAGCGGTTGTGTATCTCCTTGAATGTATGTCAATCCGCTATGGTTTTCAAATCCGACAAGAGTTGATGGAGTTAGAAAACCTGTTTCTACTGTGACATTTCCGATAAATCTTTTATGTCCGGCAACAGTGTAAGCATCTAAAAGGCTTATCCCCTTCAATTTGTTACCATCAAACGGTTGGTAGTAATGTCCGAATAACTGATAACCTCCGCAAATTCCTAAGAAAACTGCGCCGTTATCTCTTTCTGTTGTCAAAAAGTCTTTGTTTTTAAATAATTCATCTGCAACATCTTGTTGTTGTTTATCTTGACCGCCACCAATAAAATATAAATCGTGTTCTTTTATAGTGTCACCAATTCCGATATCTTCTATTTCAACCGAAATTCCACGCCATTCACATCTTTTTTTTAACGTTATGATATTTCCCATATCTCCGTACAAATTTAGGAGTTTTGGGTAAAGATGCGCTATTGATATTTTTAACTCTCTTTCCATGACATGTCAATTATATCACATAAAAATGTTTACATCCCATCATATTGGCGATAAAATCATTGTATGATTGATACACATACGCATATTAACTGTATAGAAGAACTTTCTATTGAAGAAATTATTAAAAACGCTAAAGATGATGGCGTTGAGAAACTTATTGTTCCGGCGGCATATCCATCAGATATTGATGTTGTGGCTGATTTGGTAGAAAAATATGAAGATGTTTACGGATTATTGGGCGTTCATCCATCAGAGGTTAAGGATTGGGATGATGGTTTGATTGATAAGATTAAAGAATATTCAAAATCCCCTAAAATTGTCGGAATTGGTGAGATTGGTTTGGATTATTATTGGGATAAGAGTTTTAATGATTTGCAAAAAGAAGTTTTTATAAAACAAGTAAAACTCGCAAATGAATTGGATTTTCCTATCTCAATTCACGATAGAGAGGCGCATAAAGACACATTTGATATTTTGACAGAATACAATAAAAATTCAAAAGTTGTAATGCATTGTTTTTCTGGTAGTGTTGAATTTATGCGTGAATGTGTTAAAAAAGATTGGTATATCGCAATTGGCGGAGTTGTAACTTTCAAAAAAGCTATAAAATTGAAAGAGGTTGCAAAAGAAGTTCCGCTTGAAAAACTTTTGTTGGAAACTGATGCGCCGTATCTTACTCCTGTTCCATATAGAGGAAAAACAAATCAGCCTGCGTATGTAAAATATGTTGCAGAAGAAATCGCAAACTTACGTGGCATGTCTTTTGATGAAATAAATGATATAACTACTCAAAATGCAAAAGATGTTTTTAAAATTTAGTTATTTTAGATAAAATTTTAGTAATTTTTCTTGTGCCTCTGCCGAGAAAATAACCGATTACAGAGCCGCCAATCATTGGAATAAACGCTGTCCCTAAGACAATTCCGATTGCAGGCATGAAGTCTTCTTTAGGTAAATCTAAGTTTCTCGCAATAGATTTTCCCCTTGAATATATGTCTGTTGCAAGGTTTTTGTTGTTAATTTTCGCACATCTTTTCCCAGCTTCCCAACCAAATGTTGTCGCTTTACTCAAACCAGATTTAATCCTCCTTAAATCGTCTGGCACATATCTTTGGTAAAATTTGTTTAATACTTTCGGGATAGACATATCAAGATATTAGCACAAGAAAAATTAATTGAAAGTGGAAAACGACTATTTTTTATTCCTTCCTTGTGAGGGAGGCTAGGTGGGTGCTAATTTCAGCATAAAATTCTGATTTCTTCCCATTAAAAACTTGGCCCCGGCGCGATTCGAACGCGCGATCTTTGGTTTAGGAAACCACTGCTCTATCCTGCTGAGCTACGAAGCCAAATTACACAGTTATTATAACATAAAAAACGGAGAATAAAATTTATTCATTCTCCGCTTTTTTCGGTTCTTTTTTAACCGGCTGTCAACCGATTTTATTATAATACAAAGTTATATATTTGTAAGTTTATTAATTAAATTGATAAAAAAGTTTTTGTTTTTCTTATCTGCTTCAGGCATTGTTTGGTGAGTTATCGGATGGCTAGGTCTGTTTTTTTTCATGTTATGAAGTCTTTCTCTTGCTTCAATATGTTCAATCATTTTTGAAGCTTTGAAGTTATCAATTAAAGATAATAGCCCTTTTTTGTTTGTAGGGGGAAATAATGTTGCTTCTTCTCCGCTAATATTATGTTTTCTATCATATACGCAATTAATAGAAAATCTTTCTTCGTCTTTTGGTACATTGTAATCGTGACTATGTATTGATAATTCTAAAACAGAAAACTTTTTCTTAAGATAGTTCTCAAGTTTGTCAATTTCACTGTTATGTGTGATTGCATGTAATATATCTTTATCCCAAAGTTTTTCTTCATAAATTTTTCTGTGTTGAAAACTTGGTTGATTGTTGTTTGGGGTATTTGTTGTCTGGTATTGCGAGCGATTGTATGCACTGTTTGCGATGCTCTGAATTTTCATTTTTTTATTTCCTCCAAAGATAATTTTTCTTTCTAAATTAAAGCACGTAAATAAATTTTATTTTGCGTATATTGTGTATATTTTACAATAAATATAAAATAAAATTTATTCAATTTGCCGAAATGATAGAATATACTTGCCAATAAAGTATTTTGATTTTTTCTTTACATTCTTAATATTGTATAAAAAAAAGAATAATTTAAGCTCCTTTTTAGGTTATTCAAAATAATTAATTTTCATTGCTCGTTTTACGTTTTCTAATGTTTTAGCTGCAACTTCTTTTGCTTCTAAGCTGCCTTTGCGCAAAATTTTATATACTTCAGGAGTTTTTTGTTCCCATATTTTTCTGCGTTCTCTGATTGGCGCAAGTTCTTTTTGAATAACGTTATTAAGGAATTTTTTAACCTTAACATCGCCCAAACCACCTCTTTGATAATGTACTTTCAATTCATCAAGGTTTTGGTATTCAGGCAAAAATTCAGCAAAATGTTCATCTTTACAAAACGCATCAAGATAGATAAATACCGGATTGTTTTCTGTATCACCCGGATCTTCAACTCTCAAGTGGTTTGGATCAGTGTACATTGACATGATTTTCTTTTTGATTTCTTCCGGTTCATCAGATAGATAAATACAATTACCTAAAGATTTACTCATTTTGGCTTTACCGTCAAGTCCCGGAAGTCTTAAACAAGCACTGTTTTGAGGCAACATAATATTTGGTTCAACAAGAGTTTCTCCGTATGTTGAATTGAATTTGTGAACTATTTCTCTACATTGCTCAAGCATAGGTTGTTGATCTTCTCCTGCTGGAACTGTAGTTGCGCCAAATGCTGTGATGTCAGCAGCTTGGCTAATCGGATAAACAAAGAAACCAACGGGAATATTCATCTCAAAGTTTCTCATCTTGATTTCTGTTTTAACAGTTGGATTCCTCTGAACTCTTGCAACTGTAACAAGGTTCATGTAATAAAAAGTTAATTCTGTTAATTCTGGAATCATTGACTGAATTAAAATTGTTGTTTTTTCAGGATCAATTCCGCAAGCCAAATAATCTAGAGCAACTTCAATAATGTTGTCACGAACCTTTTGCGGATTATCTGCGTTGTCGGTTAAGGCTTGTGCATCCGCAATCATAATGAAAATTTTATCAAAATTACCTTGATTTTGGAGAATAACACGTTCTCTCAACGAACCAACGTAATGCCCTATATGAAGTCGCCCAGTCGGGCGATCGCCTGTCAAAATAACTTTTCCCATATTTTACCTCATCTTTCAGTAATCCTATTATCTAATAGACACAGGAGGGTTGTCAATAAGGTTTTTTATTGTTCTGTCGTTGTTGTTTGTGGTAAAATTCTCTTATAAAGTGAGTGTTTTAGTTTTTGATTAAAACAATTTTCAAAAGGAATTGATGATATATGATGAATAATGAACTTGAAAGTCAAAATAAAACAATGACAATTTCATTGGTAATCCCTATTTACAACGCATTAGATGATGTGAAAATGTGTTTGGATAGTATTGTTGAAAACTTTGATTTTGAGTTTGGAAATGTTGTTTTAGTTAATGACAAATCGCAAGATGAAACAAGTGATTATTTGAATAAGTTTGTTGAAAGTCATCAAAAATTTATCCTTTTGAATAATTCTGAAAATTTGGGTTTTGTAAAAACTTGTAATAAGGGGATGAAAGAGGCGACAGGCGACATTATTGTTTTGTTAAACAGTGATACTAAACTCCCGAAACATTTTAATGAAAAGGTTATAAACTGTTTCAATTCAGATGAAAATATCGGAGTTGCAAGCCCTATTACATCAAGTTCGTGGTTATATAATATTCCAATGAAAAAGAATTTATCTCTTGATGAAATGAATGAACTTCTTCAATCTGTTCATAAGACAGAATATCCGCTTATCCCCTCAGCGGAAGGCTTTTGTTTTTGTATAAAAAGAGAGGTTGTCGAAAAAATTGGCGGATTGGATGAGGTTTATGGCCGAGGATATCATGAGGAAGTGGATTTTTCATATCGTGCAATCAAGGCTGGTTTTAAGGTCGTTTTGATAGATGATTTGTATGTTTATCATAAGGCGCATGCTTCGTTTGGTAAGAAGGGCGGCGACAAATTAATTCACAAAAATAATAAAATATTTAGAGAACGTTGGGGAAGTTTTAGAAAAGATTATGAAGAACAAATCAATTTTGTGAACCCGATTTATGCAATCCGCAGAAAAATTTATCCGATCAAATATTGGCTTTTCGCTAAAGAAAAGACCTATAAAACTAAAACAATCAGACTATTGGGTTTAAATTTTAGGTTTAGGCTTAAGAGAGTTTAGTATTAATCTTGCTTTTATTTATAATAAAAGTGTGCCAAAGTAGCGTAACTTCATAATATTGAGAATATTTTTTTCTTGAAATAATTTTTTGCCTAAGTGTTTTTGTGTTTTTGCCACTAAGTTTGAATTTCTTAGAGAGTTCTTCACTACTTATATTTACTGAATAGTTTGAAATTTCTGGGTTTACATTTTTTATATAAAATTCATCTTCGTTGTTTAAAGGTGCAGTGCTATCTTTATACCATGGTAAGTGATATGCTTGATATGGTACGCCGGTTCTTATGGCTTTATAAAAATTTTTAAAACTTGGTCTATAAAGGGCAAATGTAGTATCAATATCAGCATCATAAATATTAATGAATTTGTCTTTGTATTTACAATGATATTTAAAGTTATAAAACTTTGATTCCCAGTTTATAATAAAATCTTTTTGATTGTTATAATCAGGAATGTCATCTATTTTTAAACTAAAACCAACTTTTGCAAATTTTAAATTTTTGGTTAAAATTTTGAAAAATAGTTCTATAAAGTCATCAGGACAATTTTCAATTGGCATAATGTCACAGTCAGTTACCGCATAGTATGAATTTTTTATAGTCTCATCAAAAATTCCACATTTCCAAAAAACATCATGTCCATAGTTCTTATTTAAGTAATGAACTTTGTGCCCAAGTGTTTTTAGATATTCTAAAAGTGGTGGATAGGTTGAACAGTTATCTATTATATGTATGTTAGTATAACCAAAATATTCTAATTTTTCGATAAGTTGTTTTAAGTAGGTTAATCGGTTGAAACTAATTATATAAATTGGAATTTTTTTAGTATCTTTAGTTAATAGGTAATTAATTGAGTTTTCTTGATTTATATATAGTTTGCAACCAAATAATTTAATAACTTTTTTATTTTTGTATTTGTAATATTTTTCATGTAATTTTTGAATGAATGTAAGTTGTTGATTACATTGTTTCTTATAAGTTTTGATTTCTTTTCGATACCAATTATTAAAACTGCCAGATGATAAAGAGCCTAAGTGGTATATATTTTGTCCATAAATAGTAACATTG
>CALEJY010000161.1 GCA_937898445.1 uncultured Candidatus Melainabacteria bacterium
CTTAAAAAATATGTTTTATCTATTTACCTTACCAAATATATTCGTTTTCATCTTTTTTTACAAGCTCAATATACAATCTCAATCCTTTTCTTGTAGAGCTTGAATAGAATTCATCAGAGGTAAATGTTATTGAATTTTTTCCCTGTTTAATATATTTAGAAATATCTATTTCTACAAACCTTTTTACGCCAAAAACTTCTTTTGGAAGGTCAAAGATTTGTTTTTGTCCGTTTATTGTAACATTAATTGAATTTACGCCAAACTTGTTATCTATTACGATTTTCGCTTTTTTGTCTTTTGAATAAAAATATTGTGTTGCAGTTTGTTGCCCTGCTTCTGTTGAAATTATTACGGGTTTTGTTGTCAGGCTTATGCCGGTGTAATAATGTTTCAAAATTTTGTCATAAGACAGATGAAGTTCTGAGCCCATAAAGCCTGCGCCGTATTGGCTCATTCCTACACCATGTCCAAAACCACCGCCCCAAGCATGAATTGACACTAAATTACCATCATCATCTTTTGTGTTTTCAAAGACAACATTCGCACTCGGTAGGGCTTTGCCGTCCTTTGTCATTAATCTTCGGATAACTAATTCTTTATAAACTTTGTATGTTTGAGAACGTGTTACAATTTCCATTTCCATAATTTTGCCGGAATCGCCACGTCTGATAACTTTTATTTCAACCAAATCATCAAGTTTGTCGCCTTTATTAAATGTAGGTTTTACAAATCCGGTTGATGATTGTACTGCAAGAGTTGATTGAAGTGCGTTTTTAAGTTCTTGTGCAGTCCAATCTCTTTCCCATCTGTAATAAGATGAACGAATATCGTACGCATCAGGTCTTGATTGGTAGTAGGCTTTTGCAGCTTCTTCAGATTTTAAAGATGTTTGAGAAACAATATCCGGTTTGGCTTTTAGGTATGGTTTTTCCGGTGCCGGAAAAGCTTTGGTTTTTGGGTCAGAAAAAGCGTTTGAATAGCTTTCTGTATATCCGCCTGCCGTTGATGAGTATTGCGCAACAATCATATCCCAGTTATAAAGGGCAACAATTCCTTCGGTTTCTGCAACAGCTTGATTTGACAAAGGTCTTTCGGTATTTGCACCAAAATAAACTTGGCTTGCAACAGAATCAACTACATCATAGTTACTAGATGCTTTGGTGCGTGGAGAAAGAACGTAGTTTCTCGCAGCAACACTTTGAGCTTTCAAGGCTTCCAAACCAAAACTTACGGGCATTTCGTTTGGAACAACGCCTTTCAAATATTCTTCAACTTCAATCATATTAACTAAATTGAATGTGTTATTGTTGCATTTTTTTAGTTCAAATGCGCCGTGATACAAAGCTTGTTTGCCGGCACGTTTCAATCCTGTAACACCCAAAAGTCCGTAATTGCTTGTAATTTGAACCGGACCTACAACTTTTTCTGGTTGAGTACTTTCAGGTGTATAAATATTGAACATTCCGTCTTTGAAAGTTATTCTGATATTTTGGTTTGCAGGATAACTTCCGATTAGGATTTTGTTATCATAAATCTGCGTATCGCCTGTGCCGAAGATTGTTATGTCGTTGTATTGATAAGTTCCGAAATTTGTAGTTCCTATGCCAACTCTAACAACTTCTGATGATGGTGTACTTTGAATTACTGCTTGTTGTGCGGCTTGCAATGTCGCAGATGGAATTACAGGCATGTATTGTGCCTGAACAGGGTTTACTGTCAACATAAAGCTCATTATGATTGATGTTAATAATAATTTTTTCATAACTTAATTATATGACAAAAAAGCAAAATGATACTAAGTTATTATGGTACAACATGTTGGTTGGGATATAAATTCCAACAATGATTGTAACTATAAACTAAGTTTAGTGTATTTATTTATTTCGCTTCAAAAGTTGTACCGTCTTTGGTATCTTTTAGAACAATTCCGCATTCGTCTAAAGTAATTCTGATTTTGTCTGCGACATCCCAGTTTTTTGCCTCACGAGCTTCTTTTCTGTATGAAATCAGTTTTTCCATAGATGAAAATTCTCTATCTAAAGCTTCTGAAACTTTTTTCAATGCGTTTTGAATTTCGTCTTCGCTTAATTGAGGTTTGTCAAATGTGAAACCTAGAACTGACGCTAATTTATACAAAATTGTAAATGCGTTTTTGTCATCTTTGTTTGCTTTGTTTGTCAAATCAAAAAGAACTGCAAGAGCTTTTGAGGTATTCAAATCGTCATCCATTGCCTCAACAAACGCTTTGTATTCATCAGTTTGCGTAATATCTAAATCTTCATTAATTTTTGTGCGTTTTGCGTTAAGCATTCTTTTTACACCTGCTTGAGCAGAAGAAAGTGCCTCATCTGAAAATTCAACCGGCATTCTGTAATGGTTTGTCAAAATAAAGAAACGAATTGTGTTTGCATCATATTTTTTCAACAAATCGTCAATTGTCAAGAAATTGCCTAAAGATTTTGACATTTTTTCTTTGTTAATAGTTACAAAACCATTGTGTAGCCAATAGTTTACAAACTTGCAACCGTTTGCGCATTCAGATTGAGCGATTTCATTTTCGTGGTGAGGAAAAATTAAATCAGCTCCACCGGCGTGAATATCAATAGTTTTGCCTAAGTATTTTCTACTCATAGCAGAACATTCAATGTGCCAACCTGGTCGACCTACGCCCCAAGGTGATTTGTAGCCGAATTTTTCATCTTTTTTCCAAAGCGCAAAATCTAGCGGATCTTCTTTGTGTTCGCCAACTTCAATTCTTGCGCCGCTTTCCAATTGGTCAATCGGTTGTTTTGAAAGATAACCGTATTTAGGGAATTTTTTTACTCTGAAATAAACATCGCCATCAGCTTCGTAAGCATATCCTTTCGCAATCAAATCTTTTACAATCGAAATCATTTCACCTAAAGTTTTGGTCGCAAATGGCTCAATGTCAGGCTTTAGAGTATTTAGTGCTTTCATGGAGTTTTCAAATTGCTTGTACCAATATTGAGAAACTTGTTCAGGAGTTTTACCTTCTTTTTCGGCTTTTTTAAGGATTTTATCATCAACATCCGTAACGTTACGGCAATATGTAACGTCATAGCCTTTGAATTTTAGATATCTGTATAAAACATCCCAAGTTATATAACATCTTGCGTGTCCCAAATGTGCGTTATCATAGACTGTTGGACCGCAAACATACATTTTTACTTTGTTACCGTCAATCGGTGTAAAATCTTCAACTTTGTTTGTATAAGAATTGTGTAATTTCATATAAAAGCACCTCGTTTTCTTCAATATTATCATAAAAATATACTAATCAATTAATTATCCAATGTATTAACTTTTGTAAAAATCTGTTATAAAAAGTCAATTATCTATTTTGTATATACTTTATATACATGTAAATAAACATAAGGAGAATAATATGGCAGGTGAATTAACAGTTCCAGTAGTTGTGCAATGGAAAGAAAATGGAACTGTCCAAAAAAGGGAATTACTTGTCCCTAAAGGCACAAAATTTAATTCGGAGAAATCCGGAGTTCATACCGTAAAAGGCGCAAAACAGGTCATTTCTTTGAATAAGGCTGATGCGTATATTTTGTTAGGTGCATCTCATGCTAATCCTGACAAAGATGCAAAATACAAATTGGATCAAAAAGATTTCAACGTATTGCATGAAGAATGGAATAACAGCCGCTCAGAAGAAAATGGACAATTGCGTAATAATACTGCAGTAAGGTCAGGAACCGGTGCAGGGCGTATCAGTGCAGCATTCTTTAATACTGGTGGAGAATACGTTGTTAACCGCAAAGAAGGTGGCTCTGAATACAGATTTTCTATTTTTCTTGGTAAAGGAAAATAATTATAAAAGTTTATCAAATATTTCAAATGCCGGTTGGACTAGTTGTTCGACCGGTATTTCTTCGTCTAGTTCTAGCGTAATTGTTTGGATTTGTCGTTCTACACCGGCATAAGTTCCGAAACTTCCAGGTGTTGGATAGCCTATGCTTGCTTCAACAGGGTAATTTATTATTTTTGAAATTTGTTCTGCCCATTCTTTAGCAGGACCGTCGTAGTTGACTACTTTGTATGGAGCATGTAGTGTTAGTATCTTATTGGGCTTAAATTCATTAATAGTATCTATAAGAAACTGTGTTTCAATCTCGCTTCCGCCTGATATACCGCCATAATAAGCCGAATTACTATCATCACAAGTTGCGTTATCACCTTGATTTTTTCCCCAGTTTTTTGTTGGAAAATTGCGGTTTAAGTCAACTCCATTTGCATTAGTTCGTTGCCCCAATTGCATTCCATCAGGGTTTAGGCAAGGGATAAACAATCGCCCCCACCTCGCAATCGGAGGACATTCTATTTCAGTAATAATTTTATTAATAACACCTTCAATATTTTGGTTTATTTCATTATTCCATATTCGAATAACTCTGTAACCATTTTGTTCAAAAAAACAATCTCGAATTTTATCTTTTTTTATATTTTCATCTTCGTTGTGTTGTCCGCTATCAAGTTCAATAATAATTTTTTTCTGAAAACAGACAAAATCTGCAATATATCTATCAATTGGTTGTTGCCGTCTAAATTTTACTCCCAATTGTTTTTGTTTTAGATATTGCCATAAAATAATTTCTTCTTTAGTAGAATTGTTGCGTAAATTTTTGCCTAGTTGGATTAGTTGTTTTTTGTTACAACTCATGTCCTCCCCTTGCGGGAGGACCGAAATCTTTGATTTCGAGGTGGGGTGCATACCACATTTTTTCAAATATTCTTCAATCAAGAATTTTCCTTGCGGTTCGTCACCATGAAAAACTCCTATTATTAACGAAGTTTCAGCAGTATTTGATGGATTATTTCCTATTAACTTAATTTCGTTTCCTAATTTTGTTTTTGCAGTTTTTAATACTCTAAAATCGTTATCCACTATACTCTCTCAATTATTCAAACAACGCATTAATAAAATCTTCTGAATTAAATGTTTTTAAATCTTCCAATTTTTCGCCAACTCCGACAAGTTTTACCGGAAGTTTCATTTCTTTCGCTACTGCCAAAACTATTGCTCCTTTTGCAGAGCCATCAAGTTTAGTTAAGGCAACTGATGTAACGTTTACGGCTTCTGTAAAAACTTTTGCTTGTTGCAATCCGTTTTGACCTGTGTTTGCATCCAATACCAAAATACATTCTCTCAACGCTTCAGGAGCTTTTTTGTCAATTACGGATTTGATTTTTTTCAATTCTTCCATAAGGTTGAATTTGTTTTGCAATCTGCCTGCTGTATCTATTAAAATTACGTCGAAATTTTCCTTTTGCGCTTTTTCTATCGCTTCATAAACAACAGATGCGGGATCTGCTTTGTCTCGACGAACAATTTCTGCACTGGCTCTTTTTGACCAGATATCAAGTTGTTCTTCTGCTGCGGCACGGAATGTATCACCTGCGGCAATTAAAACTTTCTTGCCTTCTTGTTTGAATTTATACGCAAGCTTTCCTATTAACGTTGTTTTTCCGGCTCCGTTAACCCCTGTTATAAAATAGATATTGAGTTCGTTTTCTTTATAATTAAGATTGTTATCGCCTGTTTCTTTCAGAACTTTTAAAAATTCTGTTTTAAGGTATTCTTTTACATCAGAAGGTTTAATCTTAGTTTGGTTGCGTAATTTATCAACGAGTTCGGTTGCATAATTTACACCTAAATCTGCTGATATAAGCATATCTTCCATATCATCAAGAACAAATTCCGAAAATTCACTCTCCTCGCTTACAGAATTAACAACATTTCCAACAAGTACTTGTGCCGTGTTGGAAACTGTTTCTTTTAGGTTGTTAAATTTGTCTTTAAAAAATCCGAACATATCTACCTTTAAATAGAAGTGAATAAGGCGATAAGTGAATAGGTGAATAAGTTCATTTCGCTCACTTCGTTCGCAAATATACTTTGTTGCGTAGCAACTGTAACGAACTTATTTACTTATTGCCTTAGCGTCTTATCGTCTTTTATAATTCCTAGTTAATACCGTAATCAACGATAACTTTAGCAAGAACTCCGTTGATAAATGCTGCACTGTCTTCTGTTGAATATTTTTTAGCAAGTTCAAGTGCTTCATCAACAACAACTTTCATTGGAGCGTCTTTGATGTATAAAAGTTCAACGATTGCGATACGCAAAATATCTTTATCCATTTTTACCAAGCGACCTAAATCCCAGTTTTTAGCATATTTTTGGATAATTTCGTCGACTTCTTCGTGATTTTTTTGGAAGAAATCAGCGATTTGGATTGCATAATTTTTTACATCGTGTTGAGAATCAAGAGTTGTGAACTCTGCGATTTCCAAAGCAAGCATTGATTTTTCTGCAATATCAATCATCTCGTTAATTCTGCCTGTCATATCAGAAGTCATTGGGATTGGAACAGGAATGTTTGCTGCGCCGATTGGTCTTTTCAAATTTTCTTCTGCATCAGCTTCGTAGTTTTCGATTTGATCTCTCATTGCAACCAAAGCTCCTAATGCAGTTTTTAGTTCATCAGTTGCAGTGCTTGTCAAAATTCTTACTGATTTAAGAATAATGTCTTGCAAATCTTCTCTTGTGTAATTTGTAATTTTTTTATCAAATTGTGAAAATAATATAAATGCTAATTCTCTTGCTGCTCTGCGGGCTTGCATATTTTTACCTCTTTTTCATTTTTATTTTTATTTACAAGCCTAATGCTATCATGAAAAAATTTTATCTACAATATATTTTGAAATGTAGATTTTTCAAGATTTGTTAAAATTTCTTTTGTATCTTTTACACAACAAGACAGAATTGAACAGATATTGAGGCAATCTTTTTCTTCAAAATCTGATTTTTCTGTCAATGTTTGCTGCAAAAGTTTAGTTAATGTTTCGATTTTATCTATGTTGCACAATGCTTCTGACAAATTGTTTTCGAAATCTTCTCGCTTCATTTTTTACAATTTATCATAACAAATTTTTCAAATATATTAGACTAAAGTCTATATTTATTTTTTATTTGCAAAGCAAAAGATGTGATGCGAAAGGTTTTTTGATTTTAATTTTGTCTAAGCGATTTTTGATAAATTCTGCTTTATGTGAAAATGGTTTTTCGGACAAAAATTTTCTGTAATATCTTTGTGCATTGCTACGTTTGCCAAGTTTGTCAAAACATACGCCAATCCCTGCATAAGCTTTGTAATAATCAGGATTTAGTTTTAAAATTTCGTGCAAAACAGATGATGCTTCTTTATAATTCCCTAATTTCATTAAAAGTGCGGATTTGTGGTCATACGCTTTTATAAATCTAGGAGAATTTTCGATTAATTTTTGATAAATCATCAATGCTAATTCGTATTCTTCACACATTTCATGCGCCATTCCAAGTTGCAAAATTGCATCAGGATTGTCAGGGTTTAGTTGAATTGCGCAAACAAAGTTTTTTATAGCTCCGCAAGGTGAGCCGTCAAGAAGATGGCAAATTCCGAGTTCATAAAATACTTCGTAACTTTTGTCGTTGATAGTTGATGCTATGTCAAGATATTTGATAGCTTTTGAATATTGTTTAAGATGTTTATAGCAAATTCCCAATCCAAAGTAACTGTCAAAATTATTTCTGTCTATCAAAATAGCATTAAGATAGCTAGATACTGCTTCTTTAAACATATTTTCAAGGCGTAGTGCATTTGCTTTTTCACAAAAACTGTTTTTTACAGGATTTGTGCATAATTTATTTGTATTCGATGAACTCAATTTTTTCCTCACTCTCCTTTTTTATGATAGTTTTTTTTTCGGAGTTGAAGAACATCCGAATGATGTATAAGTTTATCAATCATTGGATTTATTATTTTTCTTGTGTTATAAAGTTGTTATGAAAAAGTATCTGGTTGGGTTATTAATAATAATTTTAGGGATGCCTGCGCTGGCGGATGAAGTTTCGCTCAGCGGAGTTGAAACGAAAAAAATAGAACTTCCAAAAACTGATATTTCAAAAAAACAATCGCTTTTGGTTAATGATGAACAAGTTTTGCAAGAACTTGTGAAACTCCAAAAAGATAAGGATGTTGAGGATATTGAAAACCTTTGGAAAGGAACTGTTGAAAACAATCAGGTTATAGGATTTGCGTTGAAAAAACTTTCGACCCCTGAAAGCCAAAGACGAATACATTCATCTCTTATGGCGAAAACTCTTTCTGCTGTAGTTGCCGGTGCATCATTAGCTCCGTCTTTAATTGGGGCTGATTATATGACACAATCATCTGCTTTTGCGGCAGGAAGATTGGCGCAAAATTTGATTAACCGTAAAAACATGCCGACTGAAATTCCTCTGACAGATACAGAATTAATAGAGCTTGCCGGACTTGTTGAAAGTTTGCAGGACAAAATTATTACCGCATATTATAATTATAAAAGTTCGCTTTCTCAGTTGAAAGAAACAAGACAAAGATTGCTTTTGTATAACAAAAATTACGCTAAAGCTCTTGATGATGAAGATTTGATGGAAATTACAATTTCTTCTGCGTTGTATGACAATATGAGAGTTGAAGAATTTTATTATATGGAAAATGCGAAAAAATACCACCTTGAACTTCAAAGGCTTGCAGGGAAAAAAGTTGTGGATAAGTTGAATTTGTATCAGTTCAATTTCAATTCAACCCTTGTTGGAGAAAAGGCGGTGAACAGATGAAAAAATTACTTGTAACCGCTTTGATTTTGAATTTAATTTTGCCGGTTTCTGCAATCACTCTTGATGATGTTACAATGCCGAAACAACCTGCATATAGAACCGGACTTTCAGAAGAACCGGAAAAAGAATATATGGAAGTTAAAGCAGAGGACAAAGTTAAGCAAGAATATGTAAAAAAAGATGCGGAACAGTTTGATGTAACGGATTTAACTTACGCTGATTTGAGTATTAAACAAATTTCGAGAGAAGTTGCTGCGGATTTGGAGCTTGATCAAGAAGATATGGTCGGTGATTTGTCTGTTTTATGGCAAGGTGCAGCTTCTCAAAGCGATACAATAAATTTTGCGCTATACAAATTGTCAAATCCTGATGAAGATAAACCGGATGAAAAATCTGTAAAAAAAGTGCTTACGACTATTGCGAGTATGTCTACTCTTGTAGGGGCAGGCATGGGTAATCCTTTGTTAGCCGGAGGTTCTTTGATTGGTGGAAACATCTTAGGAATTATGTCGCAAGATACAAAAGCACTTAATTATAAATATACAAAAGTTACTGATGCGGATATGATTATTCTTGTCCGCAAGATTGAGGATTTGCAACAAAGAACGGTTGATTTGTATTACAACTATATGATGGCACGTAAAAGGTTAAAAATGATAGAACAAATTACGGCTGACAGAAAGAAAAATTACGACCTTTCGCAAACTATGTCGAAAGAAGTTATTTTGATTACGGATGCTTATTATAGAACAGCGTTGGATAATCAAATGAAAGCCCGTTCTGATTATTACGCAAAACGTGCTGCGTTGGAACAATTCGTTGGAAACGAAACATTTGCGCAGTTTGAAAAGGATTTGAAGGAAAGGGAAAAGGGGGATAGTGAAAAGTGAAATGTGAAAAGACCGTTAAGTTCATTACAGTTGCTACGCAACAAAATATATTTTCGAACGAAGTGAGCAATAAGGTCTTCTCACTATTCACTATTCACTTCTCACTCTAATTATATGTTCATACCATTCAAAATAAACAACGGAATACAAAATATGCAAATCGATAGTGATTTGCTAGATAACGCTATAAAAAATCAGCAGACAGAACCTATTTTTAGATTATATGGTTGGTCGCCTGCTTGCGTTTCTTTGGGGAGAAATCAAAAAAGCGATTTTGTTGATAATGAATTGTTGAAAAGTTTGAGTATTGATTGCGTTCGCCGTTTGACAGGCGGTAGAGCTTTATTGCACGATAACGAAATTACTTATAGCTATGTTTGCCCTGTTTCTAGCCTTAATCACGGGGAAAACGTTACTCAGTCTTACAAAGAGATTTCACAAATCCTAATTGATGCTTTTAAAAAGATTAATATTGATTTGGATTTTGGTGGAGTGAAAAAACTGCAAGGACATAAAGATTATTGTATGTTGGTTTCGACGGGTGCGGATTTGTGCTGGCATGATAGAAAATTAATCGGTTCTGCGCAATTTCGAAAAGAAGGCTATATCCTTCAACACGGTTCTATATTGTATGATTATGACAAGGATTTGTTAGAAAAAATATTTAAAGAAAAAGTTGATACATCCTCAATTGTGTGTTTAAAAGAAATAAATCCTTATATTACAAAACAAGATATTATTGAATTGTTAAGTAATGTAAATTTGTAAAACCCTTTATTTGCGCTGGTTTTGACGTTTGTAGAAAATTTGTTTAAACAATTTTGGCAATTCTCTGAGAGAAAAATTCTTTATATAAGTACGGGGATTAAATCACAAGGGGATTGGAAAAAATGTTTTCAGTAAATTCATTTAACAATGTATATCCAAACTTACCAGCTTACTGGTCACTAGGTAACAAAGCTAGCAGCGTAACTGGTTTAGGTGGCAACGTTGGCGAAACAAGATATTTCACTCGCCCTACTGGTTATCCTGAAATTACTTACTCATTGGCTACTCAAGAAGAAAACAATGCACCTAACGGTTTGAGCCAATGGAACCCATTATTGATTGGTATGGACTTAACTCAAGGTATAACAACAGATCCTGCATTGATTGCTCAAGGTAATCAAACTGCTTGGAACTGGGGTTTCCAAAGAGGTATGGCTGACAGATTGTCTGGCGTTGTAAGCAACCTTGCAAGCATTCAAGCACAATTAGAAGCAGTTTTGAAAAACGACAAATTGACTGCTCCTCAAAAACAAAAATTGCAATCAGCTCTTGATAAAATTAAAGTAGTAAAAGAAAAAGCTGAAAAAATGGTTCAATCAGGCAATTTGAAACAAGAAGAAGTTGAAGCAGTTCAAGGTGAAATCGCTGAAGCTATTTCAAACGCAAGCAAAACAGCAGAAGCAGTTATGAAAAACGTAACTGAAGGCAAAGGCGGAGTTGATGAAACAGATGACGCTGATGCAGCTGACGAAACAACTTCTTCGGAAGATACTAAAAAAGCTAAAGATGCTAAAAAAGCAGCAAAAGCAAAAGCTGATAAAAAGAACAAAGATGAAGCAGCAGGCATTGTTGGATTAATCTTTGATGCAGTTGACGGTTTCGGTACTAAAAATGAACAATTGAAAAATGCAGTTGATAAAATTAACGAAAACAACGTAATTGATGTATTCGACTCTTGGAACAAAAACTACAAAGCTAAAGAAGGAACTTTAGTTCAACGTATCTATGATGATGAATTTTGGTACGATGGCGGAAATGAATATGTAGAAAAAATTACATCAGCACTTCAAAAGAAAGCTGAAGCACTTGGTATTTACTCAGAATTAATCAAAGAATTTACAACAATTACTTCTGAATTAGGTGCAAAATTCAACACTGATGAAAAGAAAGTTGCTCAAGCAGTAGAAACAATTTACGAAAGAGTTAAAAAAGCAGAAGCAGAAAATACTCAAAAAGCTGAAAAAGCCGAAATTGAAAAAGAAACTGAAGCAGCTAACAAAAAATCTGAAAAAGAAAGAAAAGCTCAAGAAAAAGACAACGAAACAAAAGCTCAATTCTTAGCTGATATGCGTGAAATCTTGAAAGATGACAAAGCTGAAATGTCTGACAAAGTTCAATACAAAGATGGTAACTTTGTAATCAGAGTTGAAGGCAAAAACTATTACGGCGAAGATTACGTTGCACTTGCTCAAGCTCTAAAAGATGCTGGCTATGAACCGGAACAATATTTGAAGAAAGGTTCAGTAAATCAAAAAGCATAAAAAAGTTTTATTAATTAATGATTCCTCATATTTGGTAGAAAAAAGTAGAAGAAATTTAGTAGGTTAATGTGTGAAAAGTTAGTCCCCCAAAAGGGGACTTTTTTTATGCGGACAAAGTCCGTAACCGTCTGCGACAACATTTGTCCATACTTCATACATTGGTGGAGAGTTTTGTGCCGCTCCACCCGCCCAATGGAACAAAATTGGTCTAAAGTACTTCAAATATCGGTGTATAGTTTGCGCACGTAGCCCACTGCGACAACATTTAAGTTAGATGCCTAGATGCAAAGATGCATGGAGGCAAAGGCGATTACAGAAGAAGATTACCCTCTCTCTTTGTGAGAGGGTTGAATTTCTTAGTGAGTTGTAACGAACTTAGAAATTCGGGAGAGGGTTCTAAATCAACATTGATAGTTATGTAGGTCGGATTTAATAATCCGACAATGAAACTGATTTTATATCACAAAAAAAAAGACCGGCGTGAAAAGATTTTTCCGGTCTACAAAAAGATTCGAACTTTTTTGTGCGGTTTTGTGCCGCATAAAACTTCCATGCCCACAAGGGGTGGGGATTAAACTTGCTATTTGCTGAACAATACTGCTCTAGCAGGTGCTGAGTTTGGTAATACTGTTGAATCATAGAATACTACAGGATATACGTCAGTAGGATTTTTGATTTTACAAGTTGCTTCTGTATCGCCCTCATCACAT
>CALEJY010000162.1 GCA_937898445.1 uncultured Candidatus Melainabacteria bacterium
CGCATTTGTAACGTTCGCCCATGCTCACGAACAACTGCTCCCTCTCACAAAGAGAGAGGGTAATATTTTTACCGATATGGACTTTTCTCGTTTCACTTCTCACTTTTCACTAAGAAAAACAGCTTTCACTCTCGCAGAGGTCTTAGTCACTCTCGGCATCATCGGTGTTGTTTCAGCGATGACTGTTCCTACATTAATGCAGAATTATCAACGTCAGAGTTATGTAACTCAATTACATAAAGTATATAATGAATTATCTCAAGCTCTATTAAGATATCAAACGGATAAAAATGCTATTAGTTTGAAAGAGGCTGGATTATCTGGAAGTGATGCTTATACTGAATTTCAAAGAAGTTATTTTAAAGTAGTTCAAGACTGTGGTACTACTCAAACTCCTTGTTTTGCCTCTTCTTATAAAAAAATGAGTGGTAGCTCTACTAATTTTAAATGTGAATATGGTTGTATGTCACTTGCTAGTGGTGCAGCAATAGGAGGTTTTAGCAATGGAACAAATGGAGTATATGAAATTGTGGTAGATGTAAACGGACAAAAAGGTCCGAATATATTTGGTAGAGATGCTTTTACTATGTATATTTATACGGCACAAAATGTAATTGATGATTTGGCATTAAAAAATCCTGAAGATATGAATGATTCTACTTGGGATAAAGATAGTCCGGTTCCATTGACACAAGAGCAAAGAGAGAAAAATTTTCAGCGTGCTTGTCTGGGGGATACAAAAGCCGGAGAATGGCATGGTTGTTTCGGAAAAATCTTGAATGACAATTGGCAAATGACGTATTAATTTTGTTTATGTATAAAACAAACCTCTGATTATTCAATCAGAGGTTTGTTGTTTTTATATTTGAAGAAAGAAATTATAAGATTATGCAGCTTGCGCTATTTGTTTTGGTTGTTCCATTTTTACTTCTTTAGCTACTTGGTCTGCGTTAGCTGGTTGTTGAGCTTGAGGCTCCATTTTTACTTGTTTGGCTTTTGGTGCTTCTGCCGGCAATTGTTCCAATTTTGCTAAAGCTGCTGTTGCTGCTTCTTGAACGCTCTTGTCTTGGTCGTTCTTAGCAATTGTAAACAATGTTGTCAAGTCTTGTTTGTATGCCGGTTGTTGAATGTAGCTTAGAGCTTCGATTGCAGATGTTCTTACCATTGGGTTAGGGTTGTTTTTCAACTGTTCTACAATAGTTACCGCTCCAGGTAATTCTGTTAGAGGAACTGTTGAACCTGTCAATTTTGCAACTTCGTCACCATATAATTTTTGCATAATTGATGATGTGAACATTGCGTAGCTTTTATTTCTTTCAGCTTGTTCCATCGGAGTGATTGTTGTTGCTAATTTTTTATCTGCATCTGAAAGTTGTTCACCTTTCATTAACTTTTCTCTAGCTGCAATTTGTTCTGCAGTTGGACCAGCTAATTTGCTAGAGTCTGTGTTAACGATTGTATTAAGTGCATTTACTACTTTTTCGTCTAACAATTCTGTTGCTTTTTGAGGTTCATCTTTTACCATATTTGCAATTTCTTCCATTGCATTAGCTTGAACTTCATAATCAGGGTTTGTTAATTTTGCAATAAATGTATTCAAATCAACTTGTGGTGCCATCGGTGCCGGTTGTTCAATTTCAACTTTTGGAGCTTCAGCTGATTTAGGAGCTTCTGCTGCCGGTTGAGTAACCATTGGTGCCGGTGTATTAATGTTTTGTTGCTGAATTACTTGAGGAGCTGCTTGAGCTGCTGCAGGTTCTGCAACTTGTGGAGCAGGTTGAACTGTTTGACCGGGAATACTTGCTACAGGTTGTTGTGGCATGTAATAAGGTTGAACAGGTGCCTGTGGATAATCATATAATTGCGCTTGTGGGTAGTTGTATAAAGGCATTGTTGGTTGAGCGTATTGAGGAACGTTCATTGCAACTTGTCCAACGCCCGGTGCGTTAACTGATGGGTTGTGTACATCAATCTTTACTGCATTGTAATTAGGAGCAGGAGTAGCCTGAGCATATTGTGGGGCATACGGCTGCATTTGGGGTTGCATGTAAGGATTTACTAAATTTGGAGCTTGAATCATTTAATTTCTTCCTTTCAATAAAATATGTCTATATTTTTATTCTACTGTTTAAATATCCCTCAAGGAATAAAATTGCTAAAATTTCGTTTTTTTTTAATAATTCTTAACAAAATTATACACATCTCTACAAATTTTGATTAATTTTTGTTTGTGCTATAATGTTGATGCACACAGATGAACGGGATTGTATAAAATGATTATTAACAGAAATGAAAAAAAATCTATTAGGTCGATTTTTGGTAAAACATTAGCAGAGTTAGGAAAAACTAACCCAAATATTGTGGTCTTAGATGCAGATTTGGCATGCTCTACTCAAACTCAATTTTTTGCAAAAGAGTTTCCTGAAAGATTTTTTGACTGCGGAATTGCAGAACAAGATATGGTAACAACGGCAGTTGGCTTATCTACAACAGGGAAAATCCCTTTTGTCGCAAGTTTTGCAGTATTTGTTACCGGTCGTGCTTACGATCAGGTAAGAAATTCTATTTGTTATCCTAATTTTAATGTGAAATTAGTTGGAACGCATGGTGGTGTTACGGTTGGCGAAGATGGTGCAAGCCATGAAGCGTTAGAAGATATCTCTTTGATGAGAGGTTTGCCAAACATGTCTGTATTTGTTCCGGCTGATTGTAATGAATGTACTCAAATTATTAAATATGCAGCAGAGCATGAAGGTCCGATGTATATTAGAGTTCCTCGTTCAAATGTTTGCGATGTATATGATGAAAACTATAAATTTGATGTAAATAAAGCAAATGTTTTGCAAGAAGGAACGGATGTTACAGTGTTTACAAACGGTGAAACTGTGGCAGAAGTTATTGAAGCCGCAAATGAATTGGCTAAAGACGGTTATTCTATCGGAATTGTTAGCGTTCCGGTCGTAAAACCTATTGATAGTAAAACTATTATTGAATGTGCTAAAAAATCCAAATTTGTTATTACTGTTGAAAATCATTCTGTAATTGGTGGTTTAGGTAGCGCAGTTTGTGAAGTTTTAGCGGAAAGTTATCCTACAACTGTTCATAGAATTGGTGTGGAAGATAAATTCGGACAAAGTGGAAAAGCGGAAGAATTGCTTGATTGTTACGGATTAAGTGCAAATAAATTAAAAACAACTATCAGGCATTACATTGATAAATGTTGTGAAAAATAAAGGAAAGTCATGATTCAATTTAGATCAGTTACAAAAAAGTACAAAAACGATCATTATGCGTTGAAAAACATTAATCTTGATATTATGTCAGGAGAATTTGTTTTTATTGTTGGTGCGTCAGGTGCCGGAAAATCAACGTTAATGAAACTTTTGTATAACGAAGAACGCCCTACAAGCGGAACTGTTACGATTGGCGGAATTAATATCGCAAGCCTTTCTAACGATAAAGTTCCTAATTTGAGAAGATGTATGGGAATTGTTTTTCAGGATTATAAATTACTTCAAAACCAAAGTGTTTACGATAACGTTGCTTATGTTATCAGAACATTAGGAATTAGCTCAAAAGAAATTAATGCAAGGGTTTCTGGAGCGTTAAAAATTGTTGGTTTGTATGACAAAATGAATGCAACTCCATCAGAATTGTCAGGTGGTGAACAACAGAGGGTTGGTATTGCAAGAGCGATTGTAAATGGACCTCCTTTGTTGATTGCAGATGAACCGACAGGTAACTTAGATCCGAAAAACTCTATGGAAATTATGCAGATTTTGGATCAGATTAATCAAAGAGGAATTACGGTAATCGTTTCTACGCACGACAATGCGATGGTAGATTATTTCAGAAAAAGGGTAATTACTCTTGATAATGGTGAAATTGTAAGAGATATACAAGCAGGTACGTATGAATAATTCAAAAGCAGAAATTAAGAAAAAAGTAAAAAAACACATTCCGAAAGATTGGTTATGTGAGTTAAGAATATTATATCGTTTAACCAAACAAACAGTTCATGATATTGCAAGGACTGGTATTGTGAACCTTGTCATTATTACGACAATGGCGGCGATATTGACTATATTTGCTTCTTTCTTCCGTTCTGCAATTTCAATATCTGCTTTTGCGCATGAACTTGGCAATGTATTGGAAATTTCGGTTTATTTAAAAGATAATGCCGATGCAAATGTTGCAAAAACAAGAATTAAAGAATTTGAACATGTTGAAAGTGTTGCGCTTGTGCCAAAAGCTAGTTCTTGGTCTAACTTGAAGCGTGAAATGGATTTGCCGGATATTGAAAACCCATTGCCGGATACACTTCATGTAAAGGTTGATAAACCTGAAAATATTGATGGTGTGTTTAAGAATATAAAACAGTTAAATTCTGTCGAAGACATGAGTTATGCACAGGATTTGGCTAAGAAAATTGAGGCTTTAAACCATGTCGTTAATGTTATAACTGTACTTGTTGTAATTATTATGGGCATGTTGACGATTACGATTATTAACAACACAATTCAGCTTGTAATCCAATCTCGAAAAGAGGAAATCGAAATTATGCGATTGATGGGGGTTTCAAACTGGTATATCAGGTTCCCGTTGATTATGCAGGGTGCTTTTTATGGATTTTCCGGTGCGGTTATTGCATTGTTGCCTTTGAATTGTGTTCAAAACGGTTTAAATCACATGCACCAGTTCTTTATGGTTCCAACTCCACTTTATGCACAAAATTTTGTAATTGCAGTTATGTTTGCAATGGCTATTTTGTTTGGCGCAGGTGGTAGTTTCCTTTGTATCAAAAAACATTTGCAGGTATAGTTGATGTCAGATAAAAATTCTATTTTGCTAATTTCTGATGATGAAAAATTCGCAGAAATGCTAAAGTCAAAACTAATATTTTTGAGAAAAGGTGATACAGTTGTTACCTCTAGTTTTGACAATGCTGAGCAGAATTTAGAATTGACAATGGCAGATATTGTTTTGGTTCACGAAAACACTTCTAAAAATGCGACTTTGGAGTTGGTGAAAAGGTTAAGACAAAACAAAAATATTTGCATAATGTTACTTGTAAATGATTATGATGAAGAACTTGTACTGGCATGTTATGATGCCGGAATTGATGATTTTACAACGGCTGGAGCGGAAAGCTTTGAACTTGTAATTAGGGTTGTGAATAATATCAAACATAATTCTATTAAGTTGAAAGCATTCAGAAATTCGAAAATTCTTGAGCAATTGCAAGTAATTGATGAATTGACGGGTGTTTACAATTATAATTATTCACAACAAGTTATTGAAAATTCTATAAATGAAAATTTATTTAATGATGGTGTTTTTGCCGTGATTGCTCCTTCAGAAAATTCAAAGAGTAAATTTTCTATCGAAAAAATGGCAGAAGCTATAAAAAAATCAATCAGGGTTGATGACGTTGTAACTTTAGGTCGAGGCGCAAGGTTTTATTTGTTCTTACCAAAGACTGATTTTAACGGAACTTTGGTTGTTATAAATAAGATTAAAGAAAATTATGGCGACGATTTTGAACTTTGTGCCGGAATTTCAGGAATTGCCAATAAAGATTTCAAAGAAATGGAAAAAGATGCTTTGCAGGCGTTGTCAGATGCTATGGCAACTAATGCCGAATATGTTTTTGCACAAGCTAAAGAAGAAACTCTTGATGAATGGCTTGATGATACCGAAAATGAACCGAAAAATTACAAAATATTCAAGCAAATGTTTAACAAGAAGTTGGAAAAAGTTATTACACCTGTCTTTTTCAGATTACAAAAAGCATGGGAAGAAAAGTTGTTTGAAACCGAAATTGAGCAGTCGACAGATGATGATATGTGCGTTTTCCATTTGAAAAACAAAAAACAAGATAGCACATTGAGAATTATTTATCCGGGATTTGCCAAAATTATGATTTCGATTACTCATGAAGGACTGGATAGTCCTGAAAACAAAGAAATTCAATTACCATTGACAAAGATTTCTCAAAAAGAGCTTGTCGGAATTGTAGAAGATTTTATCAAAGATTTTAAATACACATCAGTATAAAGGAGAAAAAATGAATACATTATCAGCAGAAAACAGTTTAGTATTAATTATTGATATTCAAGAAAGATTAGTTGCGGCTTTAGATAAAGACGTAATTGTCTCAAATGCGGTAAAAATAGCTAGTGCTGCAAAGGCTTTGGAAATTCCTGTTTTATTGACAGAACAGTATCCAAAAGGTTTGGGACATACTGTTCCTCAATTGCAAGAAGTTTTGCCTGAAGGTAGCGAAGTTGTTGAAAAAACTTATTTTAACGCTTTGTTGGAAGAAGGAATGCTTGATAAAATCAAATCTTATGGCAAAAAACAGATTGTAATTTTTGGTATTGAAACACATATTTGTGTTCACCAAACTGCAGCAGCTTTGATTGAAGCAGGTTTTGATGTTTATGTTATTAAAGATGCTTGTGCAAGCCGTAATAAATACGAGTTTAAACAAGGTATTGAAGCGATGGTTGCAAATGGTGTTAAAACATCTTGTGTTGAAATTGCATTGTTTGAGTGGTTGAAAGGTGCAAAAAATCCTAAATTTAAAGAAGTTCAAGCATTGATTAAATAGTTTTTGAAAAAGCTCTCTTTATTAAGAGGGCTTTTTTATTATTTAATATAAGTCTTGAAAAATTTAAAAAATAGGTTATAATAGAATATATATTATAAGATTTTAAAGGATATTTTGGATGAGAAAATTAATGAGTTTCTTTTTAGATAAAAATTTGCGCAATATGTGTGCAATTGTCTGTGATTTGTTCCCTCGCCCATTTGGGGAGAGGGTTGGGGAGAGGGGCTACTTAGCTGCTTCACTTTTTAGCCGCCTAGCTGCTTTCACACTTGCAGAGGTATTAGTCACTCTCGGCATAATCGGTGTCGTTTCAGCTATGACAGTTCCAACTTTGATGCAAAATTACCAACGTCAGAGTTATGTAACTCAATTACACAAGGTTTATAACGAAGTGCAACAAGCATCTTTGAGATATATGACTGATAAAAATGCTGTTAATTTGAGAGAGGCTGGTTTGGGTACTCAAGCTGAAATGGCGAATTTTACTCATACATATTTCAAAGTCGTAAGCGATTGTGGGTCTTATGTTAAAGCACCTTGCTTCCCAACAAGCTATAAAAGTCAGTCAGGAACAGAAACTGCAACAAATAATGCAAATTGGAGTGCCGCATCTTCTGTTGTATTGGCGAGTGGCGCAAGTATAGTTATTGATTATCCGAATGTTTATACAAAAACAGTAAATGGTGTTACATCGCATTATGGACATATGTTGATAGATATAAACGGTCCAAAAGGTCCGAATATCGGTGGTAGAGATATGTTCTATGCAGAGTTTTATGATGATGGCTCAATTGATGTTGCGGGTGCAACTCCTGAATGCAAGGCAAATGGTGTTTGTGACGGAGATTCTTTGACCGCAATCAGAGATACCTTGTATAATAGCAGTTGTAGTTCTACTTGGCAAGGACAAGGTTGTTTGGGGAAAATTATCAATGATGGTTGGACAATGACGTATTAATGAATATAAGAAAGGAATTGAGAGAAATGTTAAAAGAAATTAAGCTCATCGGGGGGGGGGCAATAGTTTAAGTGCTACGCACGTAGCCCACTGTGACAGTTTTGGTGCCTACTTTAGATGTTGTTGTAATGGTTTTAGTATAAAAGAATTTTTAAGATGCTTGGAGGCAAAGATGCAAAGTCGGTTACGGGAAAATATTCTCTCTCCTATGGAGAGAGAGTGGTTGTTTGAACGAAGTGAATTACAACCACGAG
>CALEJY010000163.1 GCA_937898445.1 uncultured Candidatus Melainabacteria bacterium
AGAGAGAGGGTAATAGTTTTAACGATACGGTCTTTTCACGTTTCACTTCTCACTTTTCACTTAAATGTGCAGCATTTACATTGGCAGAGGTTTTAATCACTCTCGGTATTATCGGAGTAGTTGCGGCATTAACTATGCCGAGTTTGGTAAATGATATTCAGGGGAAACAATTACAAAGCGCACTTAAAAAAGGTTATTCTGAAATTTCTCAAGCGTTTGAATTGATGAAATCTGATATTGGTAAAGATATTTTACCTGCGGATTATTCTCCGGGAACATTTGTTTTAGAGTATAAAGAGTATTTTGTAAAAACTTTGTCTGCTAAAGGTAGTGGATTAGTTTCAAAAGATGTGGATGTTGTCGATTTCAATGGATTAAAAACTTATAAAACATATAATAAAAAAAGTTCTCTTATTTTGAACTATTTTGATGATGGACAGTTTATTTTGCCGGATGGAGCATTGATTTTAATAAATGATTCTAATCCAATGTTAATTTCTATTGATGTAAATGGAATGAATAAAGGTCCAAATCTTTATGGTCGTGATTTATTTTCTTTTGAAATCACGAGTGAAGGGAAATTGCTACCAGTTGGAGCAAAAGGAACTTCAGGATATTTTTTGTGTTCAGAAACATCTGCTTCTCAATTTAATGGTGGTGGATGCACATATTATGCAGTTACTGATCCAAATTATTTTAAAAAGCGATATTATAAATAATCGTAGGTCGGTATTACTATGCCGACTTTAATTTTAATTTTGGTAAACTTCTGCATATTTTGGGTTAACGGCAAGCCATTTGAATGTTTGTTCGTCTGTTTCCGGAATGTCGATTACGAATGTTCCGCCGTATCTTCCTCTTGAAAATGCTAAATATCCTTCTTTTGCAAGGTTGTGGAAAGCTTTTCTGATTGTGTTCGGGCTTAAATCCAATTGTTTTGAAAATTCTACGATTGAAGGAAGTTTAGCTCCGATTTCGTAATTTTCTGCAATCATTTTCTTTATGTGGTTTTGAGTTTTTTCGTAGTAATAAAAAGCTGTATCAGGTGCAGGTGCAAAAATTGATGTTTCCTTTTTGGCAGAAGAACTGTCGCTATTTGGCATTCTTGTGACAGTTGTGCCGTATCTGCCTCTGCGTGCAAGCAAAATACCTTCGTCAATAAGTGATTTTAGTGCATCATGAATTGTTTTTATGCTTACTGACAATTTTTCTGACAATTCTGCATGAGCAGGTAATCTGTCACCTATTTTAAGGTTTGTTGTGATGTAATTTTTTAGATCGTCTTCAACTTTTTTTACTAAGGTAACGTTTTCGTCAAAATTTTCTTCAAATTTAAAATTCAAAGATTTTAGAATCCAACCTGATTCGTTTGAGTTTTTGAATTTATGTTCAATAATTCCGTGAGTACCTAAATATTCAAGCGCAAGTCTTGTTGTGTTTGCGGAACAACCGATTTTTGCAGAAATGTTTCTTGAAGATGGAAGAAGTCCGCCTTCTTTTATTCCGTTATCTATGATGAGTTTTTTTATTGAATTTATTGCGATTTCTCGTTTTGAGGTAAGTTTTCTGATATTATTTTCAGAATTTTTTCTGTCACGAATGAGTGTTCCAAGACATTGTTTTGACTCAACGTATCCCAAATCTTCAACATATCTGATGGCGTTTTGGATTGTGCCTATACTTACGCCTAAAAGATAAGCGAGTTCGGGTTTGTTTGGCAATAGGTAGTTTGCCTTAATAGTCTTGTCGTTTTCAATCCAGTTGATAATCCATTTCCCGATTGCAACAGCTTTGGATTCTGAGATATTTTTAAGTTCGGGTAAATTTATAGAAATATCATCAACTTTAATTTTATGTAAATCAGATTTTTGCGGATAAGTAAATTTTTCCATTACACACACCTCAATTTGGAATAACACGTTTAATAATACAGTATTTATAAAAAAACATCAAGAAAAATTTTGCGGATATGTGAAGGAAAGTTTACAAAGTAAAGTCTTTAGTGAATAGTGAGTGGTGAGTGGTTCATATCACTCACTTCGTTCGAATATAATTTGCAATGTAATAACTTTTGAAAAGAACTATTCACAAATCACTATTCACTATTCACCAAATAAAAAAGACCGCATTTACGGCCTTATTCTAGTAAAGATTCTAGGATTTCTGCGTTTCTGGCAGAAGTTGTTGATTCTCGAACTTTTTGTTTGTAAATGTAAGTTCTCAATGCTTCTCTAATCAGTTCACTGCGTGATCTGTTTTCTCCATCTGCAACTTGGTCAATTCTTTGCAAAAACTCTTCCGGCATAGAAATTAATACTCGCGCCATATATTCTCCTTTTCTTTGTCTGTGAACCTTATGTTTATATAAAAACAATTTGATTTAAAAAAGTGCTATTTTTTATACAAAAAATATATACTAATTTTTGAAACTATTGATATGAGCGAAATTGCAGGTTGTTATGTTTGTTAACAATTCTTCATAAATTATAAATTAAATATTTCGCAAATAACTTTACAATCGAGTGATTTTGCGCTAGTATTACTAAAAAAGAGGTATCCAGTGGACATGAAATACAAACGTATATTATTAAAGATAAGCGGAGAGGCATTATTAGGAGATCAACAATTTGGTATTGATCAGAAACCTGTTAAAATGATTGCCGAAGAAATTCAAAAAGCGAGAGAATTAGGCGCAGAAGTTGCAGTTGTTGTAGGCGGCGGCAATATTTTCAGAGGAATGAAAAATAGCGCAAAATTAGGAATGGATCAAGCATCAGGTGATTATGTCGGAATGCTTGCAACTGTAATGAACGCAATTGCTTTGCAAAGTGCGCTAAATCAAATGAATATTCCATGCCGTGTTCAAAGTGCTTTGGCAATAAATCAGGTTGCAGAACCTTATATTCGCCACCGTGCAATCAGACACCTTGAAAAAGGTAGAGTTGTAATATTTGCAGCAGGTACAGGTAACCCGTTCTTTACAACCGATACGGCAGCAGCTTTGAGAGCATCTGAAATTAATGCGGAAGCTATGTTGATGGCTAAGAATGGCGTTGATGGGGTTTATACTGATGACCCTAAAACAAATCCTAATGCTAAAAAATTGGATAAAATCACTTATGATGACATTATCGTAAATGGTTTGAAAGTTATGGATACATCGGCATGTGCTTTGTGTAAACAAAATAATATTCCGATTGTAGTATTTGATTTTGATGCTAAAGATGCGATTACAGGCATTTTGCAAGGCAAAGAAATCGGTACATATATAAATTAACAGTAACAAGTTTAGAATATAAAAGAAAGAGGTAAAAATGGAACTTGAAGAACTATTTTTGTTCGGAGAAGAAAAGATGGAAAAATCTTTAACTCAGCTTCACAAAGAATTTGGGTCTATCCGTTCAGGCAGAGCTAATCCGATGATTTTGGATAAAGTATTGGTAGATTACTATGGAGCGCCAACTCCATTAAGACAAATGTCACAAGTTTCAGTTCAAGACGGAACTACTCTTGTTATCACACCTTATGACAAATCAATTTTGAAAGAAATTGAAAAAGCTATTATCAAAGCTGAAATTGGTATTACTCCAAACAGTGATGGTATTTGCATTCGTTTGCCATTCCCTCCTTTGACAGAAGAAAGAAGACGTGAAACTGCCAAAGAAGTTAAGAAAATTGGTGAAGATGCAAAAGTTGCAATCAGAAATATTCGTCGTGATATGACTGATGATTTGAAAAAAATCGAAAAAAGTGAAAACCTTCCAGAAGATACAGTAAAAGACAATCAAGACAAAATTCAAAAATTGACTGACAAATACACTGGTATTATTGACAAGGCTGTAGCTGACAAAGAAAAAGAGGTTATGACAGTATAATGGATGAAATTAAAGGCTTGAATAAAAACGCAACAAGAATGTTAACAGGTTTCATAATGGGGACAATCGCTATGGGTTGTATAATGCTCGGTGGGGTTGCTCTTTTGATAATGCTTTCGCTGATAATATATTTTGCCTCGAAAGAAT
>CALEJY010000164.1 GCA_937898445.1 uncultured Candidatus Melainabacteria bacterium
AATTATGTTTGGGAATAAAGTTGGCATAAAAAGGGGGGGCTACTATCCATCTTTACGATGAACAAGGTAAGCCTGCAGGTACAAGACAAGCATAATAGAAAGGATTTTATGACTAATTCAACAGATACGCAAGCTTTAGAAAATAACTTGCAAACAGATGATTCTTTTAAGCAAAAACAAGCATTATTAAAGCTATTGACATCAGAAGATTTCGCAGAATTACCGGCAATATCTAATAGCAAGTTCAATATTTTTCAAGCTTTAAAATTACAAAACAATGAAGTTAAACATTCTAATTTTTTAGGTTGGCTTTTAAATCCATTTGAAAGTCATTATTTAATGGATTGTTTTTTTAAAGAATTACTGAAAATCGCATTACGAAATGATTCAATATTGGTGGATATTATATTAAAAGATTTAACTGATGCCAAGGTTACATTAGAAAAAATGACTAATGACGGAAGAAGAATGGACATATTTATAGATTGTCCAACAAACAAATTGGTATGCGTTATAGAAAATAAAATTTGGTCTGGTGAAGGATATAATCAATTAGAAGATTATAGAAACTACATTTTAAACAATGATAAGTACAAAGATTATAAATATAAAATTTTCCTATTTTTAACTCCTTATAAATATTTACCTTGCGAAGATTACAAAGGATATATAAGAATAAATTACGGAGATATTTTAAAAGCAATTAACAACTTAATGAAACAATACGGTTGTTTGCTAGAAGATGATGTGAAAATATTTATAGAGCATTATAAAAGAATGGTAGAAAGGAATATTATGGGCGAAACGAATAAAGAAATTGTTGATTTATGTAGAAAAATATATCGTGAAAACAAGGAAGCTATTAATTTAATTGTTGAAAATTCTGATGAAAGTGCTGAAATCTTTGAATTATTTGTAGAATTATTAAAAGAACGTACTGATGTAGATAAAAACATAGTTGTAGAGGGCAAATCTGTAAAATTTCTACCTAAAGGCATAAATAACACTGAAAAGCTTGCATTTGGTGAATTTGACAACAATATGATAGTTAATTTACATTCATTATACTGGGGGAAAAAGCCTTTATATATTGAAATTGCCATTTGCAAATCAAATGATAAAGAGAAACGAAATTCTCTAATTAAACATATAAGTAAATGTTTTTCATTTAATAAATTCAATGGAAATGATTGGTCATATAGCCCAACTGTTATTCTTATTGAACAAGAAGAATTAGCATCTTCTGATGGAAATAAAGAATTGATAAAAAAATATATGTCTAAAAAATTAGATGAATGTGGTTATATTGAAAAATTGAAAGATGCTTTAAATTCTTGGAATCCTGAAAAGTAATTTTTAATACCGCATTAACCTGCGTCACAAAATGACGCAGGTTTGTTTTATTATATATATTGTAAGGATAAAATAATGAATAAAAATAAAATTCTTAAAATAATCGATGAATTATCAAATAACGCTATGTTTGCAATGTCTTTAACGTCAAAAGAATTGTTTCATAGTAATATTTGGGCTTGGATGTTGAGAAAATATCCTAAAGTTTTTACACCAGTTTTTTATCCTGAGTATAACAAAAAAGACAAAATAGAAGTTTTGAGAGAATATAAAAATACTGATTTATTCCTAAAAATAGGTGATAAATCTATAATTATAGAAAATAAATTAAAATCATTGCCTGGTAAAAACCAATTGGGAAGATATAATAAACAGTTTTTAAAGACAGTTGATAAGACTATTTTGGTGAGTTATTTTCCTCCTTTATTTACAAGTGGCTATGACTCATTATTATCCTATGATTATCTATTTGAAAAAATAAAAGAATGTTTTGAATCGACAAAATTAACTGTATTTGAAAATACAGATTATACTTTAATTCAATGCTATCTTGAATTTTTGAATTTATTAAATCAGCTTTTGCACAGCATTGATTTTGATTCAAACGATAAAATCGGAGAGTTGTGGGCAATTATTAGAGATAAAGAAATTCAAGAAAAGTTAAAAGCTATAAATTTTGGAAAAACATTTGAGAAAGCATTTATGATAAAACTAACAAGATGGATTCTTTGTGATTTTCCCAATTATCAATTAATAGATACTGTAAACATTGGTTGCGGACGTGATTTAAAAGTTTATAGTGATATGTTATTTTATTTTCAAGGTGCTTGGGATAAAGAAGAACGTAAAAGGCAAGATTTGTGTTATTTGGGTGTAAGTTTGTGGGAAAACGAATATCGATATTATGCAGGATTACATAAAGCACAATGTGGTATTTTTGCACCTAAAAACGGTAGAGCTGACACAGAAAATAAGACCACAGGTTTCAAATATTTGTCGAAAAATTATGGATGGTTTTTTAACCAAGAAAATACGTGTAAATGGAATGGTTACAGTTATGAAAAAGAAATGTACCTATACAAAAAGATAGATATCTCAAATTTAACAGTTAAAGAATTAGCAGAGAAAACAATTAAAGACTTAAGTTTGATATACTTTTATTTAAAGCCAATGAGAGAGAATTTATGTCAAGATTAAACAAAACAGAACAAATTATTGAACTTGCAATGATGTTTCAAAACAGTTATTGTGGGTTATGTATTGACGATATTCAAGAGCATTTTGAATGCTCACGCAGGTCTGCAGAAAGAATGAAGTCACTATTGTTTGACTTGTTTCCTGAAAAGGTTGAAGAAGTACCGACTTCTGATAAGAAAAAACGCTGGAGATTTATTAAAGGAACAATGAATTTCTTAATTTCTTTTACTGTCGAAGATTTTGCAAGTTTGATGTACTTTAAACAGCTTACAAAAGATGAAAATAAGAAAAAGATTCTTGATGAATTAATCGAAAAACTCAAAGCCTTAACGCCTCGCAGGAAATTTCAATCCATTCAAACTGATATTGAAGCATTGATGGAGGCACAGGGTTTTGCCGTTCGTCAATATTCAAGACCGCTTGTTCAATCTAAAACAATGGAAGATTTGAGTCGTGCAATGCTTGCCTATAAGAAAGTTCAGTTTGATTATCCGATAGACAAAGGTCGTCGTAAAATAACCTTAAACCCTTATGGTGTAATTGTTTCAGATAAACATTATCTTGTCGGATTTAATGAATATGTCAATGATTTGCGACTATATAAAGTTGATAAAATTGCTAATCTTAAAGTATTAGAAGAATATTATTTAAAAGATGAAAACTTTTCACTAACAGAATACTGTAAAAATTCGTTTTCAATTTATCAGGAAGACCCGATTACTATCACATTAGAATTTGATAAATCTGTGGCGGAAGATGTTTTGAATTATCACTTTCATCCGACACAAAAGATGAAACAACTTGAAAACGGTAATGTGCAGGTAAAATTTATTTGTGGTGGGAAATATGCAATTTGCCATGAGCTTTTCAAATGGGGTGGTAAAGTCCAGATTAAAAAGCCCGTAGAATTACTACAAACAATATCTTTCTGATGTATTGAATAATATAAAGTAGTTTATGCAACCTCCAATTCATAGCCTAATTCTTGAAAAATTTTAACGATAGTAGAGAATTTAGGTTCTTTTTCAGATTTAAAAATACTGTAAAGATGAGTTCTGGACATCCCAACTTTTTCTGCAAACCCAGAAACTGTATCTTTCGCTTTAATAACTATTTCTAATGCTCGATAAAATGAATTAAAATCTCCATCTTCAAGATAATCTTTTAAACTGGTATTCAAGTATAATTTGATATCTTCATCAGATTTTAAATCATTAACTATGTAATTTTCTAAATCAAGCGTATGTTTTAATTCTTTCATTGTAAGTTTCTCCATTCTTGAAGTATACTTTTTGCTTTTTCAATATCCTTTGATTGGGTAGATTTATCTCCACCATTTATTAACAAAACAATTATATTATCAACTTCTGTATAGTAAATCCGATAACCGGAGCCAAATTTCAATCGGAGTTCAGATATTTCATTATCGATCTTTTTATGATCCCCAAAATTATTTTCCAATAACCTAGTTAA
>CALEJY010000165.1 GCA_937898445.1 uncultured Candidatus Melainabacteria bacterium
CAAAAACGGTACTACTTGGACTGCTCAGTTATACAAAACAAGTAAAGATGAAAAAGGTAACGAAACTTGGGTATTAGATGATACTCAATATCAGGTAACTAAAAATACTGATGGAACATTATCATTTACAAACGGTTTAACCGGAGATGATGAAATCACATATACAGGCATACCTGAACCTGTAAAAAAAGATTTATTAAGTCTTGATTATACAATGCCTGATAACTATCAATTTAAAGAAAGTACTCAACTAGATATTGATGATTTGAAATATATCGGACAGCACGTCATTGATTCTTTATCTAACACATTAGACTATACTTTTAACATTGAAAGAGATGAATACAAAAAAGCTTGGAAAATAAATGATAAAGGCGATATAGAATATACAAAAGATGCAAATGGAAATCCAGTTGATATCCCAGAATATACTGCATACAAAGATGCAGCTGCTAATTTGTATAAAACCATCTTTGGAAGTGAAATGCCTTCTGGTTTTAATGAAAACCAATGGTCATCTCTTGCAGATATTGATGCTATTAAAAACTTAAATCAAAACTTCACAGATGATAAAGCTAAACAATTTGAAAAAATCAAACAAGTCGAAATTCTTGATGCAATCATGAATACTTATGGTGAACCAAATTATGATTGGATTGATAAAAACGACAAAAATGGTAACGGTTCAGCAAAAGCTCAATGGTACACAAACTTGTTTAACAAAATGAAATCATCAGGCTACAAAGCTTTACAAGATGGTTTGGCATCTAGCGCTGAATGGATGCAATTCGCTTTTGAAAGCGGTTTGGTTTGTCTAGAACAAGTTGATACAGATAACAACTGGAACACTACAACTTATACAAATTGTAGTGATATCACAGAACAAACCGACAACACTGCTATTACAAAGGCAGAAGCTGAATACAACGCAGCAATGGCTAAAATCGAAAACAAAGATAAAAGATATGATCTTGAATTGAAAAACATTGATACAGAACACAATTCACTTCAAACAGAATACGATTCAATTAAAACTGCAATCGACAAAAATATTGAAAGAACATTCAAAATTTATTCTTAATACACTACATTTTATATTTATATTTTTCCCCTACACATTTTTTACGGCAGAACATACGTTCTGCTTTTTTATTATGGTCTTTATATTGATATAAAGATTATGTAAGGAAATCAATGTTTAACTATTTTTTAGTTTATAATCATAATATAGATAAGATAAATGGAGATAATTATAATGGAAACAGTTAATGAAATTCTTTCAAAGTTAGAAAATGCAGACAACGTTACAAAAAACAAATTAGAAAATGAATTAGTAAGCATCGGAACTTCTGCAGTACCTCAACTTGTTGATGAATTGCAAGTTGTTAGAGGCATCAAAAGAGGTGTTGTTGCAATGACTTTGATTAGATTAGGCAATGCTTCTGTTAAATATTTAAAAGAAGCTGCTAAAGATAATAAAGATTTTGAATGGGTTGCTGAATACTTAATCAGAGAAATTGAATGCTCAGTAGCTGCTTAGTTTCTTAAGCTAAAAAAATGTATTAAAAAAGGCATGTTGAAATAAACATGTCTTTTTTATTGTCAAAATATAAAAATATATTTATGATATACTTGTCTTATGGGGAGAAAAGCTTTATTATTCTATATAACACTATTTTTGTTAATTCTTGCCTTTTCAACAACGGCAACACATTTTGATTTTGATTTGTGGGCTAGATTAATCGCCGGCATGGGAGTTGTTGATGGCGAGCATGTATTAACATCCGATTTTTTATCTTACACACCTGTTCACACTTGGTTTGACCATGAATGGGGAAGTGGAGTTATATTTTATGCTGTATTAAAATTATTTGGACAATATAGCTTAATAATTTTGCAAGCTCTTATGTTGTTTGGGATATTTTTTGTTGCATCAAGAATTGTAAAAAACAGAACCAATATTTCTCCATACAACATTTTGTTCTATTTCTTTACTCTAATGGCAGTGATGAGTAACCTTAACGAACCAATCAGATGCCACATGTTCAGCTTTTTATTCTTTACAATATTCATTTATTTATTGGAAAAAGTCCGAAAAGGTAACAATAAACTTCTATTCATCATTCCGCCATTAATAATCCTTTGGAACAACATTCATGGCGGTGTCGTTGCCGGATTAGGGTTGCTCGGAATGTACGCAGTCGGAGAGTTTTTGAATAAAAAAACTTACTCAAAATACCTTATAACTCTTGCGATTTCCTTGCCGCTACTTTTGATTAACCCGTGGGGATATCAGTATATAAAATTCCTATTAATGGCAAATACAATGAAAAGACCTTATATCGTTGAATGGTGGGGATTATTTTCAAAATTCTATCTATTCAAACAACTAAAATTCAAACTTTTCATGCTCGTTTTAACGATTGCCGAAAGTATTTATGTATTCAAAGGAATTAAGTCAGATAACATTAAAAATTGGTACAACAAAGCCGACAAAGTCAAGTATATCGTAATTTTATCAACTATGTATTTGGCAATAAGTCATGTAAAACTTCTTCCGTTTTTCGCAATTTCTGCAATGTGCTTTATGTACGAAGATTTTTATAAATTAATCGAAAATATTAAATTGCCGCATTGGAAAGATAGAATGATTTATATCATGCTTCTTTTCATTTCAATTTTTACTTTGTCATCAAAAGACTTTTCAGTACCGGTCGGAATGGATACTTATCCGGTCAAAGAAGTTGAATTTATCAAGGCAAATCACATTGAAGGCAATATTTTAACGAATTTCGGCTACGGAAGTTATGTTTCTTACAAACTCTATCCGCAAAACAAAATATTTATGGATGGAAGGTATGAAGAAGTCTATTATGACTATATGGTACCGATGTTAAAAGAATTTTTGTTAGCATATCCGCATTGGAAACAAGTTTTTGAATATTTTCCGCCAGATGTCATGATTATTGAAAATTCATATCCTGTTTATAATGTTTTAAAACAAGAAGGGGAGTGGATTGCAGTATATGAAGGAAAATATTTCGGGGTATTTTTACCTAAAAAAGTTGCAAATAAAAAGTTTGTACAACCTACTAACGACATCAACTACTACAAAAATACTCTATTTACTACAGGAATAAAATTTTAAATATCGTATAATAAATTTATGAATAATAGTTTTAAATACACATGTTTATTTGGAGGCGGCGCAATTAGGGGAGTTTCCTACATCGGAGCCGTAAAAGCTTTAGAAGAACTCGGAGTAATTCCTGACAGATTAGCAGGATCTTCTGTCGGTTCAATCTTTGCAGCCCTACTAGCGGTTGGCTACAATGCTGAAGAATTAAAAGACATTTTTATCAAGGTTAATTTTGAATTATTCAAAGACATCTCAATCGGTTTAGGACCATTGTTTGCAATCAGCAAAGGAGAAGTTTTTTTAGAATGGGTTAGAGAATTAATCGAAAAGAAATATTATGGCGAAAACTACAAAAAAGGCTCAAATCCTGCCGTAACTTTCAAAGACATTGAAAAAAATCTTGTTGTTATAACAACTAATTTATCTAACTTTGAATGCAAAGAGTTTTCCAAATTTGATACACCGGATTATGAAATTGCATCTGCCGTAAGAATTTCATGTTGTATGCCGGGATTGATGAAACCTATTGAATACAACAAAACTCTACTTGTTGACGGCGATTTACAAAAAAGTTGGCCTATGTGGAAATTATCAAAGCATCTTTTGAACGACGATGAAAGAATACTTGAATTTCGTCTTGAAGGTAATTATGAAAGTAATGATATTTCTGGGATAAATTATGCAAATGCGGTTTATAGCTGCATGACTGCGATGTCTACATCTTTTATTACAAATATATACGGAAACAAAGATAAATTCGACTATATTGTCCTAAATACCGGAGATATTGTGGTTGTAGATTTCAATATAAACGAAGCTAAAAGAAACGATTTGATTAATTCCGGCTACAATCAAACACTATCTTATTTTAAAGAATTTTTACCTGAAAAGAAATCTAAAATAAGACACAATTATTCGACAATTCAAACACATATTGCAAAAATTCAAAAATATATTAAATCAAATAATATTCAAAAAGCAAAAAACCAAATAGGTGAATTGTTTATGGATTTGCCGGAATTGTCTGAAATAATTGATTTGACAGATTATAATGAGATTAAAAATTTTAGAGATTTGTTCTTAAAAAACATAAAACACCCTGCATTGTTTGGAAAAGTAACACTTTCTAATTTTAAACTTATTGACACAGAATTGAAAAAAATAAGTGAAAAAATCTCTGAAAAACTAGATGAATTGGACAGTTACTTAAAAACATATCAAAAGAAATAAATTTCTTGACATTTATAATAGTTTAAGTTAATATAGTTATGCGGAATGAGGCGTATTAAGCGAGTTTCGCTTATTGTAAAAAAAAGAAGCCCTGGTGGCGGAATCGGTAGACGCGTCGGACTTAAAATCCGGTTGGAGTTAAATCCAGTGCCAGTTCAAGTCTGGCCCAGGGCAATTATAAAGAGCTCGAAAGAGTTCTTTTTTAATGCAAATTATTTCATTCTACTATTTTATTAAGATATATTAACAATAGTTAAAATATTAGCAATTATCTATTAATTATATACTTTATATATATAAGAGTATAAATGAGAGAAGTATTATGACTATTTGGCAATCTATTAGTACAAATTTTAAAAACGGAAATATTGCAAAATATACCCAAAAATTAGGACAATCCTTCCTACAAGCCGGTATGACAAGCGCAATGTTCGATCTAATGAATAAAAAAAGTTGTGGTTGTCAAGGAAGCATTTTCACTAGTGGCTGCTACAATGCTTTTGGGATGTATAGTGGCGGCATATTAGGCTGTCAAGGCAATAACTGGTTTAATCCGGCAAATCCTTATGTAAATCCAATGATGATTGGAATGCCAAATTACCAAAACCAAATGAATGCCATGAATGTTCAATATGGTAATCAATTAGCATGGAATTGGGGCTTTGCACAAGGTATGAAAGACAGACTTGAAACCCAACAGCAACAACAATTATTACAAAACACAAAAAATGAATATGCCGGAGATATAGACAAAAATCAAAGTACAGAACTAGGTAAAGCCTTTGATAAAGCAGCATCCGCAATGACAGATAAAGAAGGAAATGCAGTTGAAGGCAAAAAATTTGAAATCCTTAAAGGCGGAGTTCAAGGAACAGAAAAAGCAGATGGCGACAAATACAGAACAGCAGTAAGTGAACTTGGCAAATCATATCTTGCTAATATGGATAAAACATCAGGTAACGGTGATGGAAAAGTTACACTAGAAGAATTTACGAAACACCAAATGGCAGATTTAGGCGAAAATGCAACTGATGAAAAAAAAGCTGCTGCAAAACAACAAGCACAAATTGCATTCGCTCGAATTGACCAAAATGGAGATGGCTACGCCGACTGGAAGGAATTAGCCGCAACATTTGCAACTTTTGACCAAGATAGTCAAGGCAAAATGGATGGTATAATAACTTCAGAAGAATATAGCAAAATTAATGCAGATATCGGCGAAAAAGACGGAATTGAGTTTAATAAAGGTTTAAGAACAAATTATCAAACCTTATTTGGCAAAAAGACCGAATAACTCATCAAATTTTGACCAATCAAATATTTTAGAATTAGCAAATCTCAACAATTCATCTCTGTTGAGATTTTGCATTTTTTGATAAATTTCTTCCATATTTTCATGTGCATTCATTGAAATAATTGGAATACCGGCATCAGTAGCGATTTTTTCAACCTTTACATCATAATTGATTGCACAAGTCTTAACCCCGCTTTTTAAAGCCACAAGAACCGCATGAAAACGCATTCCGATTAAATATTCCAACTTTGAAAGCCTGTTAATAATATCATCTTCAACAATTTCTGTTTCAATTTCAGGATTAAAAGATTTTATCAAAGCCTCAAAACGCTTACACAATTCCAAATCCTGAGTTTTTTGAAGTGAAAAAATTTCGATTTTATTATCAGAAAATTTTGTAATTATCAACAACGCTAGTTTTTGCAACAATTCAAAATTCATTGTCTTAAATTCTCTCAACTGAACTCCAACAACGCCACTTTGAGGAGCAGATTTGATGTCCAAAGAATAAATCGGATCACAAACGAGTTCTGATTTAACGCCCAATTTTTCTAATAATTTCAAACTGTTTTCATCCCTAACTGTTACATATGAGCAGTATTTCAAAAGATTTTTTACAATATTTTGCGCTATTTTGCTATTTAATGGTCCAATTCCTTGTGCAAAAATTATAACTTTTTTGTTAAACAACAACCCTAAAGCGATTATAAACGCATAATATATAAGACTTTTCAAGCTTGTTACATCCTGCAAAAGACTTCCACCTCCAGATATAAGCACATCGCAATTTTGAATTGTTTTGATAACATCTTTTAAATTAAATCTTTTTACGGCATTCACTCCATAAGTTTTTTCAGTATATCCAACGTCGCTTGAAAAAACAGTTATATCAGCATTTTTCAAAGTTTTTAAATGATTAACAAGAACCGACAAAATCGCCTCGTCACCAAAATTTTTAAACCCGTAATAACCAGATATAGCAACCTTAACCATTGTTTCCCCTATATATTGAATAAACTTCTTCCTTATGCGGAATTGATTTGATAGCTCCAATTCCTTTAGCCTGCAAACCTGCAACAATTGAGGCAAATTTAGCAGCTTCAAATTCCGTAAATCCGTGAGTTAACGCATACATAAACCCACCATTAAACGCATCCCCCGAGCATGTCGTATCTAAGCAGTCGTTTGTATAAAACTCCGTAAAATTGATATTCCCGTTATATCCGGTAAAATACCCGTGTTTTTCGGCAGATTTAAGTACAATAGTTGTTATTCCCATATCCCAAAGTCTTTTTATAATATTTTCTTGCGAATCAATATCCAAAATATTTACAGAATCCAATTTGGTGTTCAAAAACAAAATATCAATATTAGAACTTACCCTAAAAAACGCATCCTTAGCATCTTCTGCAGTTGTAAGAGCAGAATGATAATTTGGGTCATAAGCAGTTTTTACGCCATACTCTTTTGCAAGTTTAAAAGCGTATTCAACCGCCTCAGCTGCCGATGGAGAAAGTGATTGAGTAACACCGGATGCGTAAACAATTCCGGCATTTTTAATATATTCTTCATCAATATCTTCTATTGATAACTTAGATGGAGCGATTTTTTTGCGATAAACTGCAATTTCTTTTTCAGTACAAGAAGGTCTTGCAATAATATAAAGTCCATTCGGTTCATTAGAAATCTTAACTTGCGAAATATCTAATCCCTCACTATGCCAACCATCAAGCAAGTAATCTTTGAAAGAATCGTTGCCAACTCTTGTAATAAAACCTACTTTTGCACCCATTCTAAGAGCTGCAACGGCAGCAGCCAAAGTATCTCCGCCATAATATTTATATAAACATTCAGCATCAGACATCTTTGTGTTAGCCGACAATTCAATCAGACATTCCCCAATCGCTACTACATCTAATTTTTCGCTCATTATTAACCTTTCAACTCGCTGATAACACGTTTTGCACGAGATGTAATTTCACTTAATGAAAATCCGTCATAGAAATCACGCCCAACGCCAACGCATTTTGCACCGGCTTTGATATATGAATGAACTTCATCTAGCTTAACACTTCCCAATGGCATTACGTTCAAAAACGGCATTGGTCTTAACAAATCTTCAACATACATTGCTCCGCCCATTGCAGTAATCGGATAAATTTTTATCAACGGAATACGTGCTTTCCAAGCGTTATAAGCTTCATTGGCAGTTGATGTTTCAGCGATATATGGAATTTCTTTGTCTTTAGAAATTTTTACTAAGTTTTTAGAAAAAATTGGTGAAGACAAAACTTTTGCACCTGAAGCAATTGATGCCTCAGCTTGCATTGCTGTAATAATTCCGCCTGCGCATACTGCAGCATGCTTAGAAATTTCTTCAATCGCCTTATAAATTGAAGGATTTTGTACATTAACTTCTAATATTTTTACCCCACCTTCAATCAAAGCATTTGCCCAATCTATAACGGTTTGAGCATCACTGCTTCTAAGTATCGGTAATATTTTTTCTTCTGATAAGAGTTTGATTAAATTTTCTTTCATAATCTATCCTTTTTTCAAAATTTATTATATCATAAAATAAAGGGATAATTTGAAATGAAAATATTTAAAGGAAAAGCTTTTTTTGTAAAGTCATTTTTATTGCATGTTTTTTTAGTTGCAATAATCGCATTTGTATCAATTAATTTTTGGGAAAATCCAATTTATGATATGATGACAAACCTTACACACGCAACAATGAAAGGTTCTGATGATATTGCACTCGTTATGATTGATAACAAATCAATCGACAGTTACAGATGGCCGTGGGCAAGATCTTTGTATGGAGAAGTTTTTGACTACTTAAACAAATACACAAATGCCAAAGTCGTTGTTTTTGACTCTATTTTTACGAATTTAGACAAAAACAATCCGCCATCATCAGACAATTATTTCTTTGATACCGTAAAAAACACTGATAACTTTATTGGTGGCTATATGGCTCTATCCGATAAATACGAAAATCCTGAACTCGGCAGCAATTACGATGAAAAATTTCAGCGTAAATTTTCTATTGAAGTTGCTGATAAAAGAACCAAAAACAATTCAAGATATAGCAATTACAATAGTTTGACAATGTTTCCAGACCAATATTTTGATGCACAAAAAAATGTCGGTTCTGTAAATTTCACTCTTAACCCTGTTGACGGAATTTTAAGGGAGGCAACCGATTTAATCAGCTATAACGATAACTATTATCCGTCACTTGCGCTCAGAGCCTATATGTTGAGCAACAAAACAAACAAATTAACCCTAACTAACAATTATCTAATCGTTGATAAAACAGGTTTGAAAATTCCAACCTACACTCATAACGGTGATATTCGCCATAATATGAAGTTTTGCGAATTTCTTCCTAATTCGGATTATTCACACAAAACTTATTCTGCAATTGATTTAATAAATTCTGATAGATTGATGAAACAGGGCAAAAAGCCGATTATTTCACCATCAGAATTTGATAACAAAATCGTTTTTGTCGGCGCAAACGCTCTTGCAGTAGAAGACGTTTTGAAAACTACAATTGCCACCAAACATCCTGGAGTTGATATCCAAGCGACAATTTTAGATAACTTTTTGAACAACCAATTTATTGTGAAATTCAGCGCATTTTCTAATTTGATTACGATAATTTTGATATCAATTGCAACTTTCCTAATCATCAGATTTTTCGCATTCTTACCATCACTTCTTACATTGATTGGATTTGCGATATTGTATTTTGCATTTTGTATCGTCTGCTTCAATAACAATGTTGTCCCGCTTGTTATAACGCCACTCGCAGTTCAATTAAGCACGATGATTTTTGGATATTCTTACAGATTTATTCTTGAAGGTAAAAACAAAGAAAAAATCAAAAATGCGATGGGAAAATATCTTTCGCAAGATATCATGAAAAACGTTGTTCAAAATATTGACGACATAAAATTAGGCGGTAAAAAAGCGAATGTTACTGTTCTTTTTGCTGATATCAGAGGCTTTACAAGTATGAGTGAAAAAATGACTGCAGAAGAAGTTTCGGTTATTTTGAACGAATATTTTTCTGAGATAGAACCAATAATTACCAAATACAACGGCGTAATCAACAAATTTATCGGGGATGCAGTTATGGCAATTTTTGGTGATCCAATTCAGGATTTAAATCATCCTCAAAACGCCGTCAGATGTGCCTGTGCAATGTTAAAAAAGGTTGATCAACTACAAGACAAATGGTTAGCAGAAGGAAAACCAAAAATTGAAATCGGAGTTGGGATTAACACAGGTGAGGCATTTGTCGGAAATATCGGTTCTGAAAAACGACTTGAATACACCGTAATCGGCGACACCGTAAACCTTGCAAGCAGAATTGAAAGCTATAATAAGGTTTATAAAACAAATATGTTAATCAGTAGTTCGACATATTCTTATGTCGCAGATATTGTTGACACAATAAAAATCGCAGACGTAACTATCAGAGGCAAAGCTAAAAAGATGGATATTTATGAAGTTTTGAGGCTTAGCGAATGATTGATAACATTGAACAACTGAAAAAAGCTATTGAGATTGAAATTCAATATCGATATATTGATATTCATGGAAAAACTCAGGCTTTTTCCAGTTTTATCAAAAACGAGGCAAAAAGATATTACAAATTATCTAAAAAGAACCCAAAATGGGCTGTCATTGCGGAAGCTTTTGAACATTATCCGTTTGCAGGATTGAACGAAAGACGAAAAAGCATTGACAACCTTATTAGGGTGCTTAAATCTGAAACAAATCCCAAACCTTCAAAAGCAGAAGTTAGCAATGCGCCCGAATTAACAAAATCTGCCAAAGATACAGACGTTATGTATATGAAAGGCGTTGGACCTAAAATTGCATATAAATTGAACAAACTCGGAATTTACACAGTTCAAGATTTGATGTTGTATTTTCCGAAAAAACATATCGATTATTCTTCAAGAACTCTAATCCGAGATCTTAAAGAAGGAGAAACTACAACAGTTTTCGGGTATATCAAATCAGTTTCAGCATTCAATACTCAAAAGAAATTATCAGTCGTCAAAGTCACTGTCGCTGATGAAAGCGGAAGGTTGGATTTAAGCTTTTTCCAAGCAAAATCAAATCGTTTTATGCTAGAAAGAACTAAGGCGCAATTTCCTGTAAATGCAGGGATTATGCTATCAGGCAAGGTTAAAAGGAACAATTATGACGGTAAATTAACCTTTGACAAACCGACGTATTCAATTATGACAGGAGAATTTTTAGAGGACAAAAATTCAAACCTCAATATCGCTCGAATAGTTCCTATTTATACAGTTTGCGAGGATTTGAGCATAAAAGTTTTGAGGCGTGCGATTTTTAACGCAATCCAAAAATACAAAGATGAAATCGAAAACGTTATCCCTGATTTTATGCGAGAAAAAATCGGACTTCTTGATAAAAAAGTCGCAGTTGAACAAATTCATTTTCCTGAAAGCCAAGAATTGTTGGAGCAAGCAAGATTTTCTTTAATTTTTGAAGAACTTTTCTTAATCCAATTAAAAATGGTTCAAATAAGAGAGCAAAACTCTCACAACCACTCCGCTTTGGCACTAAAAGTTAAAGAAAAAGGACTTGTTAGGGAATTTATTGATAATCTACCGTTTGAACTCACAGGAGCGCAGAAAAAAGCGGTCAATGAAATTTTGAACGACCTAAACTCTGATGTTCCGATGGCAAGACTTTTACAAGGTGATGTTGGTAGCGGAAAAACCGTCGTTGCAACGATTATGCTGCTTGCGGGAGTTGAAAACGGATATCAAGGCGCACTTATGGCTCCGACGGAGATCCTTGCACAACAACATTATAACAACCTTCAACAATGGCTTAGTCCTATGGGCATTAGCGTTGGATTGTTTTTAGGCAGTCAAGGGAAAAAAGTTCGTGAAAAATTCCGTACAGATTTGAGAAACGGTCAAATGAATATTGCAGTTGGAACTCACGCATTAATTCAAGATGACGTTGATTTTAACAATTTGGGTGCAATTGTTGTTGATGAGCAACATAGGTTTGGGGTAAAACAAAGAAATGTTTTGAAAAAGAAATCACAAAACCCACAAATGCTTACAATGACCGCCACACCAATTCCGAGAACTCTTGCTTTGACTGTTCATGGTGATTTGGATTTGACAATAATCGACGAACTTCCAAAAGGCAGAAAACCAATTAAAACATCGCTTGTAACCTCACATAGAGGTGTTTATGAGCTTATTCAGTCCGAAATTGATGCCGGTAGACAAGCTTATGTTGTTTATCCGTTGATTGAAGAAAGCGAAACTTTGTCAGCTAAAGCCGCTACAATAGAAGCTGAACGCCTGCAAAAAGAAGTTTTTCCACAATTTAAAATCGGACTTTTGCACGGAAAACTTAAAAACGACGAAAAAGAACAGGTTATGAAAGATTTTAAAGATAAAAAATACGATATACTTGTTTCTACAACCGTTGTTGAAGTTGGTGTCGATGTTCCAAACGCAACAGTTATGCTAATTGAAAACGCCGAAAGATTTGGATTATCACAACTTCACCAGTTGAGAGGTCGTGTCGGCAGAAATAGCCTTCAATCGTATTGTATTTTGCACACATCAACCAAATCACAAGAAACACGTGAACGTTTGAACATAATGACACAAACCAATGACGGATTTGTTATTGCAGAAAAAGATTTGCAATTGCGTGGACCCGGTGAGTTTTTGGGAACACGTCAAAGCGGTTTGCCGGACTTGATAATTTCTGATATTGTTCGAGATGCCAAAATACTCGAAATGGCTCGTAATGAGGCTATTGAGTTTGTAAAAACAAATAAAATAGAAGATTATCCGAAACTGAAAGAAATAACTTCCCTAACCCTTTTCAGCGGTTTAGATATTTAATTTTGAAATTCTTGTTAACATTATTTAACAATTGGGAATATTATTAGCAATAAGGCAAGGAATATATACTTTATATATATAAGAGTATAAAATTCGGAGATGTATTATGGTTGAATCATTTTACACATATCTTCACGGTCCACGCACCTTTTGGGGCGGAAGTGGCGGCAGAACAATAATAAATAACAATTTCTTTGGCGCACAACCATTTGGAATGTCAATGTTCGGATATGGAATGGGCGGTTGTCACTGCAACCATAATCGTGGAATGAACAATCTTTTTGGTCTTATGGCTTTGAGTTCAATGTTTGGCGGAAATCAAGGCGGTGGATTGTTTGGATTAAATTCAAACAATATGTTTAATCCGTTCGGAAGTTTCGGCAACTTTGGCAATTTGGAAACACAAAACAACCAAAATACTGATAGCTCACTAGGCGCAAAAGTTAAGAGTTTGGAAGATCAACTTGCTAGTGCGAATAAGAAAATAAAAGAATTGGAAGCTGAAAAAGCAAAAGCAGAAAAAGATAAAGGCAATGAAATTTCAAGTTCTAAAAAGCCTGAAAATCCAACTGAAACAGGTAAAACAAAACCTACTGACGGTGCAGGAAAAGTTCAAAAACCAACAGAAGAAACCACTAAACCAACTGATATTGATAAAAAATTAGATACAATCAATGGTTACAAGGATTTAACTCCTGAACAACAAAAATATGTAAAAGACAAGATTAAAAACCAACACACTGATGACAAAGGCAATACGACTTATGACGTAAGCGCAATTGTACACAGTGGCGACACTATGGATAAAGTTATCAATCGTTTCTACAAACCTGACGAAAGTCACGACAACACAAATATACCTGAATTTGGTTACAACGCTCAAACATCAGGCAAAAAAGTTAAAAATCCTAAAGTTGGCGAAGAAGTAGCTCTCAACGGAATTTCTGATTTCGGTCTTGAAGCTTTGGTTAAAGATGCAAAAGATGGAATTACTAAAGAGGGTGAAACTCAAAAAACTAACGCAGAAATGCATGAACTTTTGAATAACTTTAAATCCGGTAAACAAAAATTATCAAAAGAATATGTACTTCAAAACCACATGATGACTGAAACACAGTACAATAAATTAATAAAAGAAAAATATTAATTATTAACTTTTGTAAATAAATTTGTCCATCAGCGCAATATATAACTATTTATATACTTTATATATATAAGAATATAAAATAAGAGGTAAGAGCCATGAGTAATTATGGTATAACTGGATGGTCAGGCGGCGTTCGCCAGTCATTAACGTACAATTTAAAAGCAGGACAAATGCGTGGAATGGGCAGAGTAAATGTCTTTCCGAGCAACACGACTATCATTAACAATAGTATATTCGGCAGTAGTTGCGGAGTATATGATAATTGTTGCAGTGGTTCTGATGGAATGTCAGGCTTTACCAAAACAATGCTTGGAATTGGTATGGGAACCTCTTTGTTAGGAACTATATTAGGATTCTTCGGCATCGGAGGCGGCGGAAAATCCGAAGGTGCCGGTGGTACTGAAACTCCTAAAGAACCTCCTAAAGATGTTACACAAATAGCAATTAATACAAAAAACGATAAACCAACAGAAGTTAAGCCGGAAACAGATGATAGTTCTGTAAAACCGAGTGAACCTGAAACACAAGAATTGAAAGATGGCACATTTACATCTGCAATTGATGAAGCACTCGGCAGTAAATCAAAAATTCAAGGAGAGGTATCCAATAAAGGTAATGGCACTGTAAGCATTAAAGATACGATTAATACGTACACTTACCAAAAAGGAACCAAAAAAGTAACTTATAATGGCAAACAATACGAAGTATATTCATTAACAGGAGCAACAAATAACAAAACCGGTAAAGCAGTACCAACAACAGAACAAGAATATATCTTAATCAATGGACAACTTGTACAACCAAAAGACTGCAAAGAACTTGCAGGATTAGGCACCGGGAGTGTTGACAAGTCTGCCCCCCCCCGACGAAACGCCGACGGTAAATGGAGCTAAGACCACAATCTCAAAGGCAACTTCAAAGAAATCCAACTCAGATGGAGCCGGCGGTGTTAAACAAGAAACTAAAAAAGCAGAAACCTACAAAGCAAGCTACACAGTAAATATGTCAAGTGGTAACAAATGTTCTTTAAAAGTAGACCAAAAAGGCAACTATCACTACTTTGACAAATCAGGCAAAGAAATCTCAGAAGCTGAATTCCAAAAGCAAACCGGTAAAACAGGTAAAGCTACAGTCGCTCAATATACGCGCAACAAGATGCTTAATCAATTTGCTGCACATCTGCCAAAACCGCAAATTGCACCTGAAAAATAAAACAAATAAGGTCGGCAACATGTCGACCTTATTTGTTTTCTAACTTCCTCCCTTTAGAGGGAGGTTAAATGTATCATCCCCCTTGCAAAGGGGGAATAAAAGGGGGATTGTTTTTTTTAGAATAACATATAATCAGCACCCACCTAAATCCTCCCTCTTATAGGGAGGACTTAAATTACCTGTCATTACGAAGTAATTAGGAAAGATATTTCTGTCGATTATTACAAAAATTTAATAAATCCACAGGGGAAAAATTT
>CALEJY010000166.1 GCA_937898445.1 uncultured Candidatus Melainabacteria bacterium
GCTCTGTTTACGGTCTCTTTATCTTCTTCGGACAATTCATCCATACCCAAAATTGCAATAATATCTTGCAATTCTTTGTATTTTTGAAGGATTTCAAGAACACGTCTTGTTGTATTGTAATGTTCTTCACCAATAATATTCGGGTCAAGAACTCTTGAAGAAGATTCCAACGGATCTACTGCCGGATAAATACCCAAAGATGCGATTTGTCTAGACAATACAGTTGACGCATCCAAGTGTGAGAATGTTGTAGCCGGTGCAGGGTCTGTCAAGTCATCAGCAGGTACGTAAATTGCTTGAACTGACGTGATTGAACCATCTTTTGTAGATGTAATTCTTTCTTGCAATTCACCCATTTCGTTAGCCAATGTCGGTTGATAACCTACGGCTGACGGCATACGACCTAACAATGCTGATACTTCTGAACCTGCTTGAGTAAATCTGAAAATGTTATCTACGAAAAGCAATACATCCTGTTTTGAAAAATCTCTGAAATATTCAGCAGCAGTCAAAGCAGAAAGCCCAACTCTCATTCTTGCTCCAGGTGGTTCATTCATCTGACCGTAAATCAGTGCTACTTTGTCGATTACGCCAGATTCTTTCATCTCGTTCCAAAGGTCGTTACCTTCACGAGTTCTTTCACCAACACCACCAAATACTGATACACCAGAGTGTTCCATCGCAATGTTATGAATAAGTTCCATAATCAAAACGGTTTTACCAACACCGGCACCACCGAACAACCCGATTTTACCACCTTTTTGGTAAGGTTGAAGCAAGTCGATAGCCTTAATACCGGTTTCCAAAATTTCTATATTTGTATTTTGATCTACCAATTTTGGAGATTCTCTGTGAATTGGTAAATATGTATCAGTCTCAATCGGACCCATTTTATCAACAGGGTCACCTGTTACGTTCAAAATTCTACCCAAAATAGGTTTGCCAACCGGAATTTTGATAGGTTCATTTGTATTGAAAACTTTCATGCCTCTTTTTAAACCGTCAGTAGATGACATCGCAACTGTTCTAACCTTGTTTCCGCCAAGCATTTGTTGAACTTCGGCAACAACATAAGAACCATCATCTTTGTTGATATGAAGGGCTGTATAGATTTCCGGCAACTCACCTTGTTGAAATTCAACGTCAATAACCGGACCGATAATTTTTGTAATTAATCCCTCTTGTTTCGTTAATGTTTCCATTTCCTCTCTCCTTTTCGATAGAATAATTATAATACAAGAAAAAATTTTTGACAATTAGTGCAAATATAATATATACTATCATTATGAATATTTTACAAAAAATCGTATATTACTTTTTAGAAAGACAAGAGAAGGCTTTAACAAAAAAACTAAGCAAACACCTAAGAACCTCAAGTTCAAATTCGACATCAAAAACAGTCGTTTCAAAAGGTGTAACCATGACCCTGAACGCAGAAACAGAAAAAAATAAAGACTTAGTCCTAAAAAATGTTTCTGACATCATAAAAGGTTGCAACTCAGATATATCTAAACTTTTAGCCTTTATTGAAAGCAAAGGTACTAAAGTTGTCAGACTTGAAAACGCCGACAAAATTCTTTCAGTAATAAAAGAAGAAGAAGGCTTAATCACTCCACTGGAAGGGATTGAAGCCCTATACATAAACGCAGTAACCCACTCAGGTTTCTCTCTAAAATCAAAACCGATGTTTGTAATGCGAAACGGACAAATAGACCCATATTACATGGCACACCAATTCTACAAATGGTATGCCCTCCAGATGAAACTTCCGGGCTTTGATTTTATGTCACAAAAGATTTTTAAAATCTATTTAAACTCTGATGGCGCAATACTTTCCAACCTTACACTTGATGAAATGACAGGTTTGAAAGAAGCTATTGCCAGAGATCAAGAAGCAACAACTTTCGCCCTAGATTTAGCCAAACAAAAAGAAGGTTCTAAAAAGGTTCTTGAAAAAATGCAAGGTGGCGGAGCTAACGTCTAAGAATAGTTTTCACTAATTTTAACCATGAAAAATGACCTCTCTGAATTACTCAGAAAGGTCGTTTCTCGTTATAGTAAAGACTTATCAACATGTTAATTATTTATATTGTAAGTTTTGTTGGGGTAATGCCGACATCAGAAAGCAGGTTTCCGAAACTATCCCATGAAAGCAATATGTTTCGGGCTTTTGCTTGCTCTGTCGTAGTCAGGTGAAAATAGTATATTATAAGTCTTGCGAAGCTTTGCTCCAAAAGCTTTCAACATGTTCGGATTTTGAACCATATCAGCTTTTTGAGTACGATTTAGATCGTTTTCAAAGTTTATTTTCGCATTTGGGTTTTGTAGTGATAAAATCGCTACATTCGGGGTTATATTATTTAGATTGCCTTCTCCAAAAGAGATAGGTTTTAC
>CALEJY010000167.1 GCA_937898445.1 uncultured Candidatus Melainabacteria bacterium
CTATATTTAAATAATCATAGAAAACTTGGCGACATGCATATATTTCAATTAAAATCGAATGATATGCTTTATAAAATAGAGCCAGCTTGGATTCTATTACTGGAACATATTGCGGTGTATTGCCTCCTGATGTTGAGACAACACTCACGTTACATGCTGACGGTACCTATTTGTTGGTACGGACATTCAAAGATATGCAGAATGAACAAGAACAGTTAAAAGGTACTTTCCAAATGCTTGACGATAACATATTGATGCTTGTGCATCCTTCGAGTGGCGACAATATATTTTATAAGGTGAGGGATGCCAATAGTATTATTCTTATAGATTCGTTTGGTAATGAACCTAAAAAAGAGGATAGAAAGAACTATATTCTGAAAAAGAAAGGATAGAAAATATAAATAAACCGTGTCTAAATATAACTTTTATAGCTTGACACGGTTTATTTTATACTATCTCAATATATTGTATAGTCAACTATCAGGACAGAAGAAAGTAATCCTTTTTTGTAATAACCTGAAATTTTCACTTCATGTCCATTTTCTATTTTCTTTTTTATTGGATATTCATTTTTTATAACCAAAGCAATCCAATTATTATCTAATTGGAAAAGTATGGATGAAGGTGATCTGTAACCGCTTGATGCAACATCTTCTATATTAGAAATAAAAAAATATTCCTTTTGCTTATTTGTATATAAAACATTAAATATTGTATATAAAGTAAAAGTTATACAAAAAGTTGCAAAAAGTGACATACATAATGATGCACCACGACTTTTCTTGAAAAATTTAAAATATCCAAATGAAATTATGCATAAAGGAACAATAATCACATATACAAAACTAAAGTTCAAATAATGAACACCTAATTTCTCAGGGAGAAAAATCCCTACAAGTAAAATTATGCAATAAAGCACAAAGCTCTTGTAATAAGATTTTTCTCCATTAGAGTTTTGTAGATTTGTTCTTTTTGTTTTTTTAGAACTCATCTTTTTCATTTCTTTTCTTCTAATTTATGACCAGTATATTTTCCCAAACCACCACTAAGACTCTGTTGAGCAGAAGAAAAACCACCATATTTACCTAATTGTTTAAGGAATGCTTTCTGGCTATTGTTAACTTTTTTCATTCTATTAACAAGAACCTTTTCACTTACATTTCTACTAAGATTTTCTTGTAGTTTATGCTCCTGTTTCTGCATCGCATTATAAAGTTTATCTAATTTTGCCTCTATCTGCTTTGCCTTTTTAGTAAATCCTTCATTTATAAGAGCACTAACAAGAGCCTCCCCTATAATCGGAAGCATTCTACTTTTTACTTTTGCAAACGAGAAATTCCCCTTACTATCATTAAAAATACCATTTTTGTAATCTTGCATTAAACTATTCGTAACAGATGCGGTGAAATTTATGACAACATGTCCAATTTTTGAATTAGCAACTTTCGATAATGCCCTTGCAGATCCAATGCCAGATATTACTAATGACACTGCATAAGATTGTGCTGCAGCTGCTGCGGCATTTCCCCAATGAATAGAATTTAAAGCTTGCCGAGGGGTCATGTCTTTCAAAACCATATTACTGACAAAATCCAAACCAACTTCAACTACAAATGCTGTCATTGCATCTGCTATTGCTGTTACAGGTTCATGCCCTTCCGTATCTATGAATTTTATTGGATTGTTCAAAGAAAATGAGTATCCAGATACATTAGGATAGCGTTCCCATTGAGAATCTACACTTATCCACAAACTTACTCTTGGGTCATAATACCTTGCCCCATAGTAATACAATCCCGTCTCCTCATCGAATTCCTTCGCATTGAAAAGATAAGGTGTATTCCAAATGTT
>CALEJY010000168.1 GCA_937898445.1 uncultured Candidatus Melainabacteria bacterium
AATTGACAAAAAGTACTCCAAATTATACTTTTTCTGTCCTAAATTGTACTTTAAAATTCCGAGGTTAAACTTATTATAAGCCTGTAAGTTAGATGTAATCGGCGTTTTAACGATTCATCCTAAAATGTAACAAAGTATAATTTAGTCAAGGCGGAACCAAAGGAGGAACTTAGTTCCCCCTTAAATTTTAAAACATCGCCATTTCAAGAACCAAACCAAAGTCAATAAAATGTAATTTTAGAATATTTTTAGTGGCTTTGAGGCATATTTTTAAAATTTTTCAGCAAAAATTTATCCGAAAATTTGAGAAATTCGGCAAAAATTTTAACAACAGTCAAGAAAAAGGATAATTTGAAATTTAATCAATTACTTTTTTCGGTTTTTCCATTCTATCTACATAAGCTTTAAAATATGAATTTAAAATTGTTTGGCTTAGATTTTCGTCTTGTGAAAACCTATCTAGTAAATTTTGTTTTACATCTTCATTTGTAGAATATACAATTTCTTTTTTTACAATATCATCTACAAATAATTTATAAGTTGGAATTAAAATATCATCAACAATAGCATTTGGATATTTTTGTCGTATAAACTCTCCGACAGCAACAATATATGCATTATAAGTTTTCAAGTTGTTTATAAACTCTGGAAATATATCCATATTGTCTACAAATGTTAAATTTTTTGCATCTTGGTAAAACATTTGTCCAATATCATGCAATAGCCAATCCAACGAAATTCCAAACTTTTCTGAAAGTAACGATATTTTTTCTTTACTCAATTCTGTATGTCCATTCTCAACCTTACTGAAATATTGTTTACTTACGCCAATAGCATCTGCCATTTCTTGTTGAGTAAGTTTTAATGTAGTTCTAATTTTCTTTATTTTTTCAAATTCTTGCATAATATTTCCTTATAGGTTGACAAGTAAACTAATTAGTTGTATAGTGTAATAAAAATATATCACAGAGTTGACAAAAAAGCAACTATTTAGTTTACAAAATAATGTTTAGACTTTGTGAGAAATAAAGTAAATAAATACCGAAAAACACTTCAGTTTATCCCTATTCAGAGGTAATGTAGTGTGTGATTTAGTATGCCATTTTTTATGCTAAAAAGGAGAAATTTTGACAAAAGATTGGATATCAGTTAAAGACTTAGCAAGTATAAAAGGGGTTACGGAACGTGCTGTTCGTAAAGCTGTCAACCGAAATAAATATGTAACTCGTATGGTTGACGGAACAACTGGTGCAAAGTATGAAATACTTGTAGAATCACTTGATTATAATCTTCAAAATGTTATAAACTTTGAGAATAAAAAATCTGAAATTGAGAAAAATACGGAACCAAGTTTGCAAAAAATTACTCAATATCCAACAAAAGCAAAGCAAATTGCATTAGCCAGATATGATTTAGTAAACCTGTGGGTTGATTATATTAAAAATTCTTCATTAAAGAAAACTGAATCCGGTAAGGAATTTCTTGAAATATACAACAAAGGTGAAATATATTCTGCCTTATACAAAATATTAGGACATGTTGCTGTCGGAACAATTTATAGATGGCAAAAGGAAATTAAAAATAACAATAATTTTGAGAATTTAATCCCAAAATATGATTATGGAGAAAAAGAACATAGTGCAATATTAACTCAAAATGAACTTATCGTCTTTAAATCATTGTTGTTATCACCTAATAAGGTAAACATTGGGAAAGCAACAAGATTAACAAAGCATATTTTGTCAAAACGAGGTTTGGACTCCCCAAGTTCGGTACAGACTTTTAGACGATTTGCAAATAATTATAGAAATAAACATTATGACAAATGGGTATTTGCAAGAGAAGGTCAAAAAGCCTTGCGAGATAAAGTACAACCATATATTACAAGAGATATTTCTAAACTTGAAGTTGGGGATGTACTTGTCGCAGATGGTCATAGATTAGCAGTACAATGTATAAATCCATATACAGGAAAGCCTTGTCGTCCAACACTAATTGGTTATTTAGATTGGAAATCGACTACACTTGTAGGTTATGAAATTATGCTTGAAGAAAATACTCAAGCTATAACATCTGCATTGAGAAATTCTATTATTAACTTAGGAAAAATTCCTAAAATTTGTTACCAAGATAATGGTAAAGCTTTTAAGAGTAAATTCTTCAAAGGCAACTTACAAGAATGCGGTATTCAAGGTTTATTTGACAAATTAGGAATTGTTCCTGTATTTGCTCAACCGTACAACGCAAGAGCAAAAGTTATCGAAAGATTTTTTAAAGAATTGCAAGATGGTTTTGAACGATTAATGCCAAGTTTTGTTGGTGCAAATATTATGGAGAAACCTGCATATTTGAATAGAAACGAAGATTTTCATAAAAAAGTACATAATGATTTTATTCCAACAATAGAACAACTTTCTATGATGTTAGATTACTATATGGACTACCATAGAAGTCTTGAATGCCCGAATGTTAAAGGTAAAACTATTGGTGAAGTTTTTAAAAGTGGTAAAGGTTCTAGAATTGATCTTGAAAAGCTTGATGATTTAATGATGAGTAAAGAAATCAAGACTATCAACCGTAACGGCATAAGATTTTTAAATGCTGATTATTATAACGATTGCTTATATGGATTAAAAGAACGTGTACAAATAAAATACAGTCTTTTAGATTTGACTAAAATTAAGGTTTACACTCTAAATAACGAATTTATTTGCTATGCCGATAGAGTTATGCCAATTCACCCTATGGCAACATATTTAGGCGATATTAAAGATAAAGAAGAATTAAATCAAAAATTAAAACAACAAAAATCATTAGAAAAACAAACCGTTAAGAAGGTTCAAAAACACTTTAAGTCAGAACATATTAAACCTTTGGAATGGCAAAATGAACCAACCAAAGCAATTGAGCTTAAAACAAATAAAGTATTTTCTAATAAACAAGAAGAAAAAGTTGTTGAAGATATTTCAGATAAAAAATTTATGACACGCTACGAACGTTATGAATGGCATTTGAAAAATGGATTTTCAAACGATAAAGAAGTTGCATGGTTTAAAGAATATGAAACAACAGAAGAATTTAAAGAAATTTTTGGAAAGGAGGAAAATGAAGCCGAAATTTGTAAAAACTAAAAATGTGAAAAATTTCATTACTATGACTACAAATTTGCAAACCAGAGCAGAAGGTGTTCCAGGTATGGTTTTAGTTTACGGAGAACCTGGGCTTGGAAAAACTCAAACTGCTTTGTGGTGGGTTGCCAATCATCAAAGTGATGCAATTTATCTTAGTGCAAAACAATCAATGTCCACAAGGTGGTTACTTGAAGAAATAACAAAAGAACTTGGTGATACTCCAAGTTATAGAACGTCAGAACTTTTTGACCAAATTGTAAGAGAATTGATTAGAAAACCAAGAATAATTATTGTTGATGAAATTGATTATCTAACGCAAGAAAAATCTGCAATCGAAATGTTGCGAGATATCCACGATAGAACGCATACACCAATAATTTTAATCGGTATGAGCTTAGCAGATAAAAAGTTAAAACGATACAAGCATTTATATGATAGATTGTCTGAAATCTTGCATTATCAACCATTTTTAAAAGATGACGTAAAAAATTTAATTATAGAATTATCTGAAGTTAAATTTGATGACAATGCAATAGAATATGTTTATAAATCTGGGAATAGATTTAGACAGTTAGTAAAGATTATAAACAAAGCTGAAACCTTTGCTAAATCAAACGATATAGATGAAATTCACGTTAAAGACATACAGTTATTATCTCAATAGGAGTTGTTATGGAAAAAATAATTTATTTATCTAAAAAATTAAAAGCATTTACTTTTGATGAAATATTTTTGCTTGCAGAAATGGAAAAAGAAAATTTAGAAAAATGTTTAAATGAATTAATGGAAAATGGAACATTGAAACAAGATACTCATGGATATATTTATGTTGAACAAATTCCTGCGATGATTAAAGATATTATACAAAGTTCAAATTCTAAAAAGCAAAAGACCGAAAATTTTGGAATATTTATACCAAATAATATAAAAACTGAAAATTTGTCATTTTTAAAAATTGTTAATAAATTTTTAGAAGAATATGTTACCAAATTCTGTAAAATTTCTACTGTTAAAACTTACAAATTTATGTTCAAAAACCATATTATTCCTTATTTTAAGAATAAGGATCTTGAAAATATTTGTGCTGATGACATCATGGGATTTTTCTATTATTGCCAAGAAAAACAGCTAAGTCCTAAACGAATAAAAAATACACTTGCTTTACTTAAACAATTTTTATCTTATGCAAAAAACAATGGTTTTATTAATAACACTTGTAATTTTCAAGTAAAAAGATTAAGTGTCAAAAATGAATTTGATTTGAATAGAGTAACATTTGAACGAGGTATATGCTAATGTTTTTAAAGAAAAGAGAAGAAACGATTAGATTTTTGATGAAACGAAAAAGATATAACCAAAAGAAAATTGCAAAATATTTAGAAATTTCAGAATCCTATGTTACAAGATTAAT
>CALEJY010000169.1 GCA_937898445.1 uncultured Candidatus Melainabacteria bacterium
TTTTTTTTCTACCCCAAACCCTGCCATAATCATTCCAGTTACGAGTAGAAAACAAAGTTGCACCACTAGAAATCAGAGAATTAAAAGGAGAAACAGGCAAGAAAACTAATGATGGTTGTACAATCATTAATAAAATTGATTCTTTTTTAGCGGAAAGAAACTTACCAGAAGAAAAGAAAGCCATGATTATTAACGACTTATCTAGAGTTTTTATATATTCTGATTTATGGAAACCTGAAAATAAAGAAAGCAAACTAAAAACAGTATATTCAATTGTAAAAAATGAAATAATGCCAATTTTCACATCAGCAAGACACTTAGATTTTACAGGTAAATTATTCAATGTTCTTAATGCTTGGGTTGATATTCCTGATAGTGATAAAAATGATGTTGTTTTAACACCAAGATATGTCACGGACTTAATGGCAAAACTTGCAAAAGTTAATATGGATAGTTATGTCTGGGATTATGCAGTTGGTTCTGCAGGATTTCTTATATCATCTATGAAACTTATGATACAAGATGCAAAAGAAAGGATAACAAGTCCAGACTTATGTAACAAAAAAATTGTAGATATTAAATGTAAGCAATTACTTGGTATTGAAAAAAGAGCTGATATTTACTTACTTGCAGTATTAAACATGATTTTAATGGGAGATGGGTCTTCCAATATTATTCATAAAGACAGCTTAAAAGAATATACCGGAACTTATGAACAAGGGGATTTAAATGGGGAAAAATACCCTGCAAATGTATTTTTATTAAATCCTCCTTACTCCGCTGAAGGCAAAGGTTTTATTTTTGTTGAAAAAGCATTAAAAAGAATGAGTAATGGGAGAGCCGTTGTTTTGATTCAAGAAAATGCTGGTAGTGGTAACGGATTACCCTACACTAAAAACATCTTAAAAAATAACACTTTAGTCGCAAGCATTCATATGTCTGATATTTTTTATGGCAAAGCTGGTGTTCAAACTGCAATATATGTTTTTGATATAGGTATACCACATAATAAAAAACAACTAGTAAAATTCATTGATTTTTCAAATGATGGCTACACAAGACAAAATCGTAAAAAATCCGGACAGGAAACCAATTTAAAAAACACAGACAATGCAATTGAAAGATACGATGAAATTGTTAATTTAGTTTTATATGGGAAAACTTATCTAAATTATTTTACGGAAGAAGAATATACAGAAGATTCAATATCTTTGAATGGTGCAGATTGGACTTTTTCTCAACATAAAAAAATAAACACAACTCCTACAGAAGAAGATTTTAAAAATACAGTAAAAGATTATTTGGCATGGGAAGTTTCTCAAGTATTAAAGGGAGAAAGATTGTGATTAAATTTAAAGACTTTAAAATAAAAGAATTATTCGATATTCATCCCACAAAATCCTATGGATTAACAAATGACAAACTCTTTTGCTCTATTGGAGAAACTCCCGTTGTTGTTAATTCAAGTATTAATAATGGAATTGGTGGGTATGTTGATTTACCACCTACAGAAAAAGGGAATATCATAACTTTTAGTGATACTACAACAGATAGCGCAATCTTTTATCAACCGCATGATTTTATTGGCTATTCACATGTACAAGGTATGTATCCATTGCGTGAAAAGGTCTGGACAGAAAAATCCTTATTGTATTTTCTTACATTATTCAAAAAATGTGCCAAAGGAAGATTTGATTATGCTACAAAGTTCAATAGAGCTATTGCCTTGGAAATGATTGTAAAACTTCCTATAAATAATAAAGGTGAAATTGATTATAAATATATGGAAGATTATATAAGCGAACTCGAAGAGGAGCGTATAAGCGAACTTACCGCTTACCTAAAGAAGCGGATTAAACAATTATGAATTAACTGATGAAGATATCTCAATTTTAAACAAAAAAATTAAGTTTGGAGATTTTAAAATTGAGGATATTTTAACTTGGCAACCTCAAAAAGAAATTGACCCTTTAAAAATTGATTACTTAAAAATTGATAACCAGAAAAAAATCCCATTTTATGGACAAGCAACGATAAACAATGGAATAATTTCATATTTACATTTAACAGAAAAAGTTCTTAATAATAAAGACAGGAAGCCTACAATTCTAATACATTCCAATAATCAAAACGTAGTATATTTAGAAACGCCTTTTTACTTGAAAGATGGACATGGTGCGACAAGTGTCCTACAATCGGATTTTTTAAATAAAAAAAATGCTTTATACATTATGTCTAGTATAAAAAAAGTAATAACTAAAAAATTTTCATATAATAAAAAAGCGACAAAAATTGCACTTAAAAATACTTTAATAAAACTTCCACTCACCAATAATAATAAAATAAATTATGAATATATGGAAAAATATATAATTGCACAACAAAAATTAGCAATTAAAAGTGTTGTTGAATGGAAAGATAAACAAATTGCAATTACAAAACAAATTGCAAATAATAAATAAATTACTAAATGCTCACATTTTTGGATAAGACATCCTTATTTTATTACATCATTGCACAGACTTCCAAAACTTTAGATAATATTTTACACATAGACTAAGAATATGTGTAGTGATATATTGTCTTATTTTCAGTTTTAATACTATTTTCAAATTTTTTATAATATTTACCTAATAGATTTTCACTTGCAGTATATGCCATAAAAACTCCTTTTTATTCTTGGGAACAATTTAGCTTTTTCTATTAAAAAAAGGTTTTAGCTAGTTGCTAAAACCCTTTAAAATAAATGGTTGCGGGAGCTGGATTTGAACCAACGACCTTCGGGTTATGAGCCCGACGAGCTACCAGACTGCTCCATCCCGCGTTATTTAATTTGTATGTAGAGCGAAATACACTCAACATCTATATTATGCTCCGTAAAAATAAAAAATCAAGTACCTTGAAATTTTATTTTAAAAACTTTTACCCCCATAATTAATTATAGGGGAATTATAAGTGTTACCTATGATAAATTTTTTAGTTGAGATTTTTTATAAAACTGGCGAAAGATAAATAAAAAACTATTTGGGTGAAAAATATTTGTATTCTAGTTTTATTTACATGTTTATATAGTAAGTATTTTATAAATACCAATAACACTGATTATATCAATCAAGCAGATTAAGTTAAAAACAAAAAGACTCTTATGAGCCAACGAGCTACCTACTACATATCTTTCAAGGGATTATTACTCCAAATATTTGTTGTTGCAGCATCAAAGAAATTTAATTTTAAAGGAGTTTTATCCATTCTTTTTCTGAAAATATTTAATGCCTTTTCTGAAACCGTTTCATAATTATTTTCAGGGTCATATATGCTAATATAAATATTTTTAATATTTATATTATTAGATATTTGTTTAAATATATGATTATCATTTTCTGCTAGAGAATGACCATAAATTATTAAATTTCCCTCAATACAAGACAACTTATCGTAACAATAGTTTAAATACTCATTGTGCTTAATTTTTCTCAATTTTTCAACCATGCTTCCTTCTGCTACAATCAAAGGGAAACAATTTCGTTCTAAATTTGATTGTATAATTGATATTAAATTATCAATTTCATTATTTTTTATTTTAACAACATTAATATAACCCTCTACAAGATGTAATGCTCCATGTAAATAAAAAACATTCTGTTTTTCTTTGTTATATCCCCAAGTTAAAGATGTACTTCCATGAAAACCATCATTAATATTATAAACATTTTTTATCAGTGGATATTTTTGTTTTAAATCATTTTTATTCATAAGTACCCAATATAACAACAAGTCATAATTTAAAGAAAAAATATTATCAAAGTTGGAAAGAAATATAAGAGTATTAAATATTCTATTTTCGCTTATTTCAGTTTGAGAATGCGGATGTTTTTCTGAAATAGAATGAACTAATTTCCCTTTTATGTTATTCGCTTCCAAAAGTAATTCTTCAGCTATTTTATTATCAGGTTTGTATTTTTTAAATAGTCTATGAGCTTCTGTAAATTTTTTTATAATTATTTCAAAATCATAAGTGTTAAATTCTTTAAATACACCTTTTACATTTTCGCTCATATCAGAATATTCAAAAAGTTTATCATAGGAGAATATTTCTTTATTGTAAGCAATACTAAAACCGTTACCTACTAGCAAATTTTTTTTAAAGCCATTCTTTTTGCATTCTTCTAATACTTGAGAAAATGTTTTAATACTCATTTATACCTCCAAATTTTATTCCTTTTAGTATTTCTATTAATATTAGAACATTGTTTAGAAAATTTTACATTCCCCACGTTGGTAATATCCCCCATATAGCCCCTCTCATTGTGTGATGAGATTTCGTGGTTGCGGACACAAAATTGCTCAATTTGAGATTTTTCTCAATTTAAAAATCCCTCTCTAAATAATTTAGAATGAGAGCATTTTCTGGTGAATGATGAAAAGTTTTAATGGTGTGAGGTATAAAGTTACCGAGAAAATATTTTAGTAATCTAATGCTAAAACAATTCTATAAATTGTTTTTAATAATGTTGGATTATTTTTTAGTCTTTTAACAATTTCTT
>CALEJY010000170.1 GCA_937898445.1 uncultured Candidatus Melainabacteria bacterium
TGAACTTCTTCAATCGCTTTTCTTGCATTTTTAAGATGTGCTTCCATAATATCAGTGTTTGCTTGTACTTGCGCAATATCATTGATTTTGAAAGCAAAGAATTTCTTTTGATCAATTACAAGCTCTTGAGATGTTGGTTCAAGTTCGCTATATGTAATATTTTCTGAACCCAATGTTGAAATTGTGACTTCTGATGGAGTGATGATTTTAACTTTGTCACCTTGATTTTTAATTTCGCCTTCCCAATTTCTGTTTACGCATTGTAGCATAACGCAATCTTTTTCCAACATATTGTTTAATTTTTTGCTCCAAATTTCTGGAATGAATGCTGAGTAAGAGTTAGTTGTTTCTGACATAATTTTTCCTTTCTTTTTTAGTAGTGTGTAATTTGTATAAAATGAGTGGTGCTAGTCATCAATATAGACTTCTCTAAATTGAAGTCCGATTATTGCGCAAGAGTTTGTGATGTCGTTTCCTTCGACACATATTTGTACGGAGTAATTTGCTTCAGAAATCTCCGCTTTTTCTAAAGTATCTTTGTTTACTGCCCAAACCGGAATTGAACTTTCGTCATCTCCCCAATGGCAAGGTTGGTGATCTGGAGTATCGTCATCAGCCCAAATCAAATGATCTTTGTAAACAGAATAAATATGTTCCTCATCGTCTGATAGTTCGCTATCGTAATCTTTGAATACTGAAAAATTAAAATTGTTGTCGTATTCTGTATCTAGCAAAAAATAAAATTCGTCAATCATTTTTCTATGATGAGGATTAGTAATTGCAAGGAATGGAGATTTCCACATAAAATCAATTGGAATTCCGTTGAAAGTTGTTCCAAAATCATCTTTATAAATTTTCCCTTCCTTATCGGCTATATAAATCTGGTCATTATATACGCAAGCAGTTACTATATCTTGCGGAACTTTTCTTTTATACCAAGCTTTATTTACATAATCGTTAATCCAAATTATGTGAAAATAATCGTCTGAAGCGTACGGAAAGAAATACCAGATTTGATTTTTCTTTTCGTAATGCAAAGCAATTGTGTTTGATAAATTATCAAAAGATGAAAATTCTTCTTTTATATTTAAAGATATTTCACTCCCGAGTTGAATTTGATTGAGTTCGCCAACTTGTTCAAGTGCAAAAATTCCGTTACTTAAAAAATACTGCTTGTTTGAAACATTTAGAATTGATGCAGAATTTACAGCTCCTTTGTCAGCAAATAAAGTGATTGCAAAATCTTCAGGATTTGTTCCGGAAAGAAGATAAACACTATTCTTTTTATAAATTGCAAGATAATCTTTATATTGGCGTAATGCAGTTATAGAACCAGTATCTGTATGAAACTCGTTGATATAACCTGCATCATCAGATGTTGTAAAATCATTATAACTACCAAGTGCAGAATAATAGATTGTTGCATTTTTTGCAACCCAAACTCTACCTTTGTATGCAGACATAATTCCGCCTGTTAAAATATCGCCGTTTAAGTCTTTTAATTCACAATCGACAACATCATAAGTTGAATTGTTTTTGATGTAAAACAATCCATCACTTTCTGTCATTATTAATATTCCGTTTAAAAAGTTTAAAAATTTAGGATTTTTCCCCGTTAAAGTTTTGTCGATTAAATTTGTTTTGGAATGTAATTCATCATAAATAAATATTTTGCCGGAAACTGTTGTGATAACTAATTTTGGAATATCATAAGATATCATCTCAGTTATTCCCGTAATTTCTTCTCCGATATCTAAAAATAAGGAATTCCCTTTTTGTTTGACAATTCCTCGATTTTGTAGAATTTCAATATTTGTAGCGTCCGCCCAATAAATCTTTTTTGTACTAAGCCCCAATTCCGTTTTGGTCAATGCCTGATTTATTCCGCCTGCTAAATTGTAATATGATACTTCCATTTTTGTAGCTCCTTTTTAATTAATTTTGTTGATTTTATTTAAGTACCATTTGATTTTTGTTCTTATAAAACTTCCTACTTCGTCTTTTGTTACCCATTGATATGGAGGAAGATAAATGATATCAATTTTGCCTGCTGACGTTGTTTTTGGATTTTGTATGCCAAATTCGTAATGCGTGAGAACAGTTTGTGGCGTTATTGAAATGTTATATTTTTTGCAAAGTTGTGCGCAAAAATTCATCGTGCTTTCAAACTGCTTTTTTGTAATCGGATATTTACCAACAGATTTTGGAGATTTGTAATTCAACATTGCGCAGATAGCAACTCCGATTGAACCGGTGTTTCCGCCACCTGTGTGAGCTGCATATTTGCCGGCTTTGCATATTTCATTTGCTTCCGGTTTGAATACTCCGTTATGGATTTCTCCTTTTGCATCAACCAAAAAATGATAATGTCCTTTTTCATAATTAGTTGGATAATACGTTCCGGCTGTCCAATGTATGATTATTCGCTTCATAAAATTCCTCTAACCATTCTTTATTCATAAACTTGTAAATCATTGCCGCATGGGTTCTGTTTTGTGCGTGTAATTTTAAGATTGCTCTATCTATATGATTTCTTACAGTGCCGTAAGCTATTTTGAGTGTCGAACAAATTTCTTTGTCTGAATAACCCAATGCAACCAAAGTTATTACTTCAACTTCTTTGGGTGAAAGTGCCATGTTCAAAAATTCCTTTACTAGTCTTTATACATTCAGCATATTAAAAAACGACTGAATATAATTCATAATATTTCCGTTCAAAAAAACAAGGGCGGAAAATTCCGCCCAGAGAGTAAGATAATTTAAGGATTGTTTTTTAGGTATTTGTTTTCGGTAAGTCCTATTTTTAAAGCTCTAAGATTTGAATAACATCTCTTTTTTACTCCAAATTCGTTATAATTTAAGTAGAATTTGCTTGTGTATAACGGTTTGTAATTTGCTGGTCGAATTTCGTATAAGATGGAATTTTTTAGTTTTGATAAAAACTTTCGAGCTTTTTGATTAGTTTTTCTAATAACTGAAATATTGTCTTCTTTGTCAATTCTTGTAAGTTGTGAAACCGAATGCCCACAAACAGGGCATTTGCTCAAGTAATCGAGTTCGCACAACAAAAAGTTTTCCTGCGGAACAAGACGAAAAGTTTTGGTCTTGTGTAAAGCTCCGCAGCAATGAATATAACCCATACTGCTATCCCCTAACTTTAGTGGTAAACGATTTTGCCATCTTTGGGCGTGAACCTTAACCACATTTTTAGTATAACTTATATTCCAAATTTGAAAAGTCCACGATTATACAGGCATGTTGCCATCTCCATGAATACATGGGGTGCTACCAAAGTGGCTACGCAGCTAAGAAGCGAAGAAGTTAAGCAAAATAAATTCCTCCCTAATGAGGGAGGTTAGGTGGGTGCTATCCCGTAAGGGAAATTTATATTACAAGCTTTCACCCATCTGCCATTTTTTATAAGGCAATAAGGCGATAGGACTATAGGGCTTTAAGTGAAAAGTGAGAAGTCCATATCAAAAGCAGTTAGGAAGCTAAGAAGCAAAGC
>CALEJY010000171.1 GCA_937898445.1 uncultured Candidatus Melainabacteria bacterium
ACGGCAAACCACCCGCCATTTCTCGTTCTCGGCTTTTTTCAGCTCCAACATTATGCGCACAACCAACTATCATATTAGTGTCATAGCTATACAAAATCACGTTGGAATATTTTCCCATCAATTCTATCGCCAAACACAAATAGATTTTTTCTGACAATTCATTATAAGTTTCAATATAAAGTTCTAAAATTCTCTCATAAGGAGGCTGTTCAACTTTTGAGATAATTGCATTTTCCAAATATTTTCTCAAAAGCATACAAAACATTGGCGGTTTATCAGGTATTTCGATTAACCTTTTTTTCTCATTATCTTTGCTCATAAACGCCACATGGTAATATTGCGGATTGATGTTTATATAAAACTTTTTTGTTTCTCCCTTATTTCTTAAAGAAAAAACAAAATCTCTCCTTGTAGGTTGCTGAATTTTTTGTATTCTTGCACCAATCATATATTCAGCATTTTCGTCAAGCCACTTTTTTAGCGTTAATGAATCAAAACTTATCATATTTTTATTCTACAACAAAATAAGATTTTTATTGACGATTCCTGAAAAATATGTTATTATCAAAAACATAAAAAAAGGAGTGACAAAATATGGTTTTATGGGAAATTTTTGCAATTGCCGGCTTAGCATTTCTAATTCTTGAAATGATTGTTCCGTCAATGTTCTTTTTAAACCTTGCGCTTGCTGGATTTGTAACAGCAATTATTGCACTGTTTATAAAGAGCTGGATTATTCTGACATTTATATTTGTAGTGCTTTCAATCCTTTCTATTCTTTTGTTAAGACCAATTTTGATTAAACAAAAGAAATCAAAAGATTTAGAAACAGGAATGGAAGGCAAATATATCGGACAAATCGTTAAAGTTATTGAGCCTGTTACAAAGTTTTCAGGTGCAATTACAATCTACGATGAACGGTGGGAAGCTCGAACAGATAGTGACGAAACAATTCCTGTAGGTAGCGAAGTTAGAATTGTAAAAAACGAAAGCTTAGTATTAACAGTTGAAAAGATATAGGAGAGAAAAATGACATTATTTTTATTGATATTATTAGTTGCACTATTAATATACGTATTCAAAGGTATTATTATCGTTCAACAACAACAAGAAGTTATTATTGAAAGAATGGGGCGTTACGAAAAAACACTTAGAGCAGGTCCAAACTTTATTTTCCCAATTTTGGAAGCTCCTCGTGGAATTTTGAAAAAAGTTTCTCAAAAAGGTATCGACGGAAGAAATTTCTATTACCTTAAACCAGTTGATAGAATTGACTTGAGAGAACAAATGTATGATTTCCCTCGTCAAAACGTAATTACAAGAGATAACGTTTCAATCACAATCAACGCCTTGATTTACTTCCAAATCGTTGATGCTAAAAGTGCGGTTTACGAAATCGAAAACCTACCTGATGCGATTGAAAAATTAACACAAACAACTTTAAGAAACCTTGTCGGACAAATGGATTTGCAAGAAACATTGACTTCTCGTGGAAAAATTAATGACGAATTGAGAACAACTCTTGATGAAGCAACCAACAAATGGGGCGTAAAAGTTAACCGTGTTGAAATCCAAGATATCTTCCCGCCTGCAGATATTCAAGCTTCAATGGACAAATTGATGAAAGCAGACAGAGAAAAGAAAGCTACAATTACAGAGGCAGAAGGTTTGAAAGAAGCTGCTATCAGAAAAGCGGAAGGTGAAAAAGAAGCCGCTATTCGTTCTGCAGAAGGAGCTAAACAAGCAGAAATTTTGAAAGCAGAAGGTATTGCTCAAGCTCGTGTAATTGAGGCAGATGCAGAAAAAGAAGCTATCAACAGAATTATCAACGCATTGGCAGACAAAGGTCAACCGGACAAATATTTAATTGCTATGAAATATTTAGACACAATGACTGCAATCACAAGCGGAGAAAACAACAAAGTTGTTTACATGCCATACGAGGCTACAGGAATTTTATCTTCTGTAGACGGTATCAAACAAATGCTTGATAGAAAATAATTAAAACCAAAATTTGCAAAGCAGGGTTAAAATAAGCCCTGCTTTTTTATGGATATGAGAACAAATGAAAATAAAAACGCCTGAAGTAATCTTTGCGACATTTGCATTAATTTTTGGACTACTCTTTTTATTTATTACGCCTTACAACGGCGTACCAGATGAAGAAGCTCACCTTATGAGAGCTTGTGAAGTTTCTGATGGAATATTATATAGTGGTAAAACTTACGTCGAAACAACAAAATGTGATGAATTCCTTTTTAAAAATATCCAACTAAACAGGAACAAATTTCAGTTTCATAGTTCTTCTGGATATTCACCTGTTTTATACACTTTTTCTGCTCTTGGGCTAAAATTCGGAGAAATCTGGGGTGGGAACACTATGTTCTATCTTGCCAGATTATTCAACTTAATCTTTTTTATCCTAATAACCACATTAGCTATTAGAATTACACCAGTCTTTAAGTATCAATTTTTAATTGTTGCATTATTTCCTATGACATTATTTGAAGGAATGTCTCTCTCAGCAGATTCAATAAATATCGCAATAGCATTCTTATTTTTTGCATATTTATTCAAATTTATTTTTAGAAATAAACAAGAACTTTTAAAAGGCGATTTATTTAATCTTTCAATTTTATCAGTTTTAGGCGCAATGTTAAAAGGACTAATTTACCCAATTTTCTTATTTGTCTTTTTGCCAATAAAACGACATAAAATACTTTTTATTTCAACTTGTTTAATTTTAGCTATAGGAATTATGAGCTATTGGAGTTCTATAAACCCAATTTTTACATATCCTTCTCCACTAATGGATGCCAATATAAACAAATATATGCTACTACACTCTCCACTTGATTTTATACATAAATTTTACACAACATTAATTACCCGAAGTTATTGGTATATTCCCAGCTGCATAGGAATATTAGGATGGTTAAAAATCAATTTATATCCGGCTTATGTAATAGAGCCAATATTATTTATAAGTTCTTTCTTTATTTTCCCAACCCATGTAGATAAAAACAAAAAAATAGTTGCATTAACTATTTTTATAATTTTCTTTATTTTAATGCACATTATGTTTTATATTACATGGACATTACCAAATTCTCCTAAAATTGATGGAGTACAAGGGCGGTATTTTATCCCAATGTTACCATTATTGTTTATGGTTTTAGCTCAAAATAAAAGTTTTATTCCACATAAATATCAAAATAAATATATTTCCGTATTAATAGTAATGATATTTATCACCCTTTGCTATTCTTATTTTGCATTATACAACTATTTTATATAGAAATTTTTGAAAAAATATGTTATACTGATAACAAGCAATAGTATTTCTTACGGAGAGAATGAAATGATTATAAACAACTTACCTAGAATGCAAGTTCTAATTACAACAAACGACCAGTACATTGAAGGCGAATTATTATTACCGGAAAACATGAGATTTAGCAACTCAATTCCTGACAATATGCTTTTTTATATCTTAAACGGCGGATTT
>CALEJY010000172.1 GCA_937898445.1 uncultured Candidatus Melainabacteria bacterium
ATAAAAAGTTTTAGCCCTCGCTTTTTCAGAAAAAATGCCGACTATAGGAATCGAACCTACAACCTACGGTTTACAAAACCGTTGCTCTACCATTGAGCCAAGTCGGCTAGCTACAGTTATTATTGTATAAGGAAAATAATTAAATGTCAAGACTTTCTTTTGATTTTTAATATATAATATTTTTATCAGTAAAATCAGTATAGAAAGGCTAATATGTACAGATATTTTGCTCCAATATTATTATTAATGATTTCAAATATTTTCATGACTTTCGCATGGTATGGTCATTTAAAACATAAATCTACTGTTTTGTGGGCAGTAATTCTTATTAGTTGGGGAATTGCGTTTTTTGAATACTGTTTTCAGGTTCCGGCTAATAGAATAGGAAGTTCAGTTTATTCTGCAGCGCAACTTAAAACAATCCAAGAAATAATAACTCTTGTAGTGTTCAGTTTCTTCTCAGTTCTGTATTTAAAAGAAGAATTTAAGTGGAATTATTTAGTTGGATTTGTGTTCATAATCTTTGCAGCATTTTTCATATTCAAAAAATGGTAAATTTTTACAATTTAACTTTTGCAACTAAAGAATTTTGAAAATCTCTACTAATAATAACATTTTTATCTTTTAACCATGTTTTTAACAAATCCTTTTCTGGGTATTTGGATAGTGAGTATGGATAATAAAACCAGTATGTATTTCCTTTGGGTAATTGGTTTAAAAGTTGATTATATTCTTCTTGATTTGTTGTTTGAAGATTAACTTTAATGTTGTTGGATGTAAAATTTAATATTTGAGAATAAAACGCAAATTCAGAATCAGAGGCAGTATTAAATACAATTATATCATTTGTTTGATAGTTTGTTTTGATAAATTGCAAAGAATTTTTGGCATTTTCTCTATTAATGCCAATTATAATGTTAAAATCTTTATAAAAATTCGGAATGTAATTGCAAAAGAATAAAAATGTAAAAAATAAGATAATTACTGATTTTATTGGGTTATTTTTACTAATTTTATCAATTGGTATAAGTAGAAAGAATATCAAACAAGGTATTAGAAATAAGCTAACTCTTTCGTACATTGGGTATATGTGGAAAAAAGAAGCAATTATACTTATTATTAGAGTTCCTATCAGTAAATTTTGATATTGATTAAGTTTGCTTTTGCAAAGATATATTATTGAAATAATTGAAATAATTATCCCAATCAAAATAAAATTGTTTGGGTAGAAGAAGTAATTGTAATTTAACTTTATTGCGGAGAGTATTTTTATTGGGTTTAATGACAAAAATCCATCCGTTTCAAAGTAGTTTATTAGGAAAAGCTGATTTTTGTTATTTACAATGTTTGGAATAATAATTAGTAATCCTGAAATAATTGGAAATATGGAAATTAATCCTAGTTGTTTAACTATTTGTTTTTTATGGCTAGTTATTTGTTGGATTAAGTATGCCAATATAACAAATATTGAAGGGAAAGATATCAGCGGAAATAATGCAAATAAAAGTCCAATCAAAATTAAATTTTTATTTGAAAAATTAATTAAATTTTTTTGAGGTAATATTAAAGTTAATAAAATTGTGCAAAATACGTCTAAGGAGTATTGTTTAAATTCTTGTGCATAATAAATAAGATTGTAATTAATTGCAATCAATATTGTTGCAATAATCTGTGTGAATTTGCGCTTAAATATCTTAGTTGTTAACAAAAAAAATAAAGGAAGTGATGAAATTCCTGCTAAAAAAGGTATAAATCTAAATGTATATTCGTTTGGCTTGAATATTTGTGTTAAAACTTTAGTGGCAGACATAAAAATTGGTGGGGCGCATTGAAAATGCTCAAGTGGTCCTAAAAATTGAAAAATATTTTTATGTAATATATTTATAGCAAGTGAACATTCGTCATGCCAAAGTGAACGTTCAATTAAAAAAGCTTTAATCCTAATTATAATTCCAAACAATAAGATTAAACTTATTAAAAAATAATAAATTTTATCTTTTTTTATGATTGTAAAAATTCTACTCATGCTCCATAAACAAAGTTTACAATTAAATGGAGCGGAAGACGGGACTCGAACCCGCGACGTCAACCTTGGGAAGGTTGCATTCTACCACTGAATTACTTCCGCAACATCTAAACAATATAATAAATATGTTTTATGTTCAAGTTGTTATTCTATTCTGCCTCTTGTTTTTTGATACTTTCACCCAAAAGTTCAAATGAACCTCTGGTTACAACTTCTTCACCTGCTTTTATTCCTGACAAAACCTCTGTGTATTGGTCGTTTTTCTTGCCGGTTTCAACTTTTCGTTCTTCATAAGTATGTGGGGCAACTTTCACATAAGCAAAATTGTAATCCCCAAATTTTTCAACCGCATCTGTCGGAATAGCAAGTACATGCGCAATTCCGGTATTTACGTACATTTCTGCATACATATTCGGTTTGATTTTGAAATTTTTGTTTGGAATATCAGCTCTAACTTCAAGGGTTTTGGTTGTGTTATCAAGTATTGGCGAAACATAAGATAAAACGCCGTTTATAGTTTCAGAACTTTCCTCAATTGTTCCTGTAACCGCTTCTCCCAAATGTAGATATGGAGAATCTTTTTCAAAAGCGTAGCCCACAAGCCAAATTGTTTTCAAATCCGCAAGGTTAAACAATTCTCTATTTTGTTCAACAATTTCTCCCGGATTAACTTTTCTTTCTAACAAAACTCCGTTTTTGGTTGCTTTTATTGTAATATATGGGTAAATTTGTTTTGTTTTAATTACATTATCTATTGTTCCGCCATATACCGCAAGTCGTTGTCTGTAGACATTTATCAGTGAAGACCGTTTGAGATTTAGCGCATCAAGATTTGCTTTGTCTTTTCTCAATTGAGCATTTGCTGCCTCATAATCTGCGCGAGAAGAAATCTTTTCGTTATACAAAGTCCTTTCTCTATTATAATTTTGAAGTGACAAATTGTATTGCGCTTTTAATTCATTTACGCTTGCATCAATATCAAGAATTTTTTCCAAAAATTCAAGTTGAATTTGGCTGATTTCATCTGATTTTATCTGTACAATCGGTTGACCTACTTTTAAAATTGTACCGGGTTCTACAAACACATTTGTAATTTTTCCGTCAATTGGGGAATAAATTCTTTCAATTGATTGGTTTCTCGCTTTGAATTGTGCCGGAATTGTAATCTGTAATTCAATATCCATAACACTCAAAGGTGCTGTTTGAATTTTGGCATTTTTTTCTTGAGCTTCTGTTAAAATTAATCTTTTATTGTGTGGAGTATCATTGTTTTTGTTTCCACAACCGGTTAATAATAGTGCTAAAGAAAATATTATAAATAATTTAAGAATTTTCATTTTTGATTTCCCCTGTAATTTTATATAATAGCGGAATAAGGAAGATTGTAAAGAGTGTTCCTACTGACAAGCCTCCGATTATAGCAATAGCAAAAGGTTTTTGGCTTTGCGCACCAATTCCGTTTGACAATGCAGCCGGTAGCAACCCTAAAATTGCGACAAGTGATGCGGTCAAAACAGGTCTTAATTTTTGAATAGCTCCTTTTTCTATTGCGCAAGTTAGTTCTTTGTGTAATTTATTTTGTCTGATGATTGAAGATAATAAAATTACACCATTTTGTATAGAAACACCAATTGCTGCAATAAAGCCAACTCCGGCAGAGATTGAAAAATAAGTTCTTGTAATAAATAATGCAAATATACATCCTGATAAAGTTACCAAAATCGGTGACATTGCAATCAAGACAAGTTTTTTGCTCTTATAATTCAAGTGAAGAATTATTCCAATTAACATTAAAGTAATTGGTAAAATTATTGCAAGTCTAGTATTTGCACTTCTTTGGCTTTCTGATTGACCAGCCCATTTGATACGGTATTCATCCGGTAATTGTAATTTTTTGTCAAGTTCTTTTTGTGCATCTTTTACTGTAGAGCCTAAATCCCTTCCCCTAATGTTAAATCTTACTATCGCAACTCGTGAGTTTTCGCTCCTTGTAATAATCATTGCGCCGTTGTCAGTGGAAATATCTGTGACATTGCTCAAAGGAACGGATATTCCTTCAGGTGTTTTTACAATAATATTTTGGATTTTTCGGTAAGAGTCTCTATCTTTTGCTTCAAGCCTCAAAAATACGTCAAATCTTTTTTCGTTTTCAAGAACTTGAGTAGCGTTTTTACCTCCAATTGCAATTTCTACGACTTTTTGAATATCGTCACTTCTCAGACCGTAACGAGCAGCTTTTACTCTATCAATTTTAATCTGGTATTGCGGTTGTCCTATGATTTGGTCGTAAGACAAATCTACTATCCCTCTAACATTTGAAAGCACTGCTAAAGTTTGATCTTGGAGCTTTTGCAATTCATATAAATCTGAACCGTAGATTTTTACGACAACTTGACCTTTAGAACCTGATACGGCTTCTTCTACGTTATCTTGAATATATTGGGTGAAATATGTTGTAATTCCAGGTATATCAGATAATTTTTCGGACATATCTTGAATTAATTTTTGTTTGTTTTTATGCCATTTCCAACGCCAATCTTTCGCAAGTTTTAAATCAACCATGTTTTCAATGTTGCTTAAAAGGTTCGGGTCTGTTCCATCATCAGCGGAACCGATATGAGAAATTACATTTTTGACTTCCGGATATTGTAATAAAATTTCTCGAATTTCTCTTGCAACTTCTACTGAATGCTCAATTGTCGTACTTCTCGGAAGGACTGTAACTCTTAACCAAATATTGCCTTCATCAAGGTTCGGCAAAAATTCTGAACCAATAAAGCAAAATAAAGTTAATGCGATAACAAACATTCCTACAACAACTGATAAAAATTTTTTAGGTCGTTCAAGTGTTTTGTTTAATAATTTTTTATATAGATTTGTTATCTTGTCTAGAATTTTGTTGTCTTTTTCATGAATGTTTTTGACAGGCATGTAAATCGCAGAAATTGCAGGTAAAAAGAATAATGATGCAATTACTGCACCTATTAGCGAAAATCCCATCGTGAATGCTAACGGGTGGAATAATTTCCCTGCAACCCCGTCAAATGCCAATATTGGCAAAAAGCAGCATAAAATAATTATTGTAGAAAAAGTGATAACATTTCCAACTTCTTTTACGGCTTTATAAATTATAGCTTCTTTTTTGTTTTGGGTTAATTGACCTTTGTACTCGGCAAGACAGCGGAAAATATTTTCCATCAAAATAACCGCACCATCGACGATTATACCAAAATCTACTGCACCCATACTTAAAAGGTTGGCAGGAATATCAAATATTCTAAATAAAGTGAACGCAAAACCTAATGCCAAAGGGATTACAAGTGATGCGATTAATGTAATTCGCAAATCAAGAATAAAGGCGAAAAGAACGATTATAACGAACACAATTCCGCAAATTACGTTATGCCCGATTGTGTGCATTGTGTTGTGGATTAGTTCACTTCTTTCGTAGAAAGGTTTTAGGTGAATTCCTTTTGGAAGTTGTGCTTTTATATCAGGTAATTTGTCTTGCAGGTTTTTAATTGTTTTGGTTGGATTTTCGCCCTTTCTCATCAAAACAATTCCTTCAACAACATCGTTATCAAGGTTTTTACCTACTTGTCCAATTCTTACTGCAGGTTCTATTGCAACGACACCAACATCTTTAACTCTTATTGGAATTCCGTTGCGAGAAGTTATAACAGTGTTTTCAATACTTTCTATGTCCGAATATAATCCTAAACCTCTTACGATATAAGCTTGATCGTTTTTAGAGATATAATGTCCGCCACCTGTTGAGTTTGAGGCTTTTATCGCATCAAAAATTTCGCCTACATCAAGGTTGTAAAAACGTACTTTTTCGTGGTTAAGAATTACTTTATAAGTTTTTACAGGACCTCCAAAACTGTTAACTTCAATAATTCCCGGAACTTGTTTGAAAGCTTTTTCCATTTGCCAATCTTCAATAGCTTTTAAGGTCATCGGGTTGTAGTAATCAGATTCAAGAGTATATCTGTAAATTTCGCCAATTGCTGAGGCATCAGGACCTAATACTGGTTTTACCCCATCAGGAAGTTCCGTTTGGTAAACTCTTTCTAATACCTGTTGTCTAATTAAAGATGATGGTAATCCATCTGCAAAAACAACTTTTATAACAGACAACCCAAAAAGAGAACTTGAATAAAGTTTTTGTTCATTCGGAATTCCATTTAAGTTTTTTTCTAAAGGGATTGTTGCTAATCGTTCAACTTCTTCCGCAGATTTTCCCGGCATTTGTGTTATAACTTGCACAATCGGATTTGTAAAATCTGGGTATGCTTCAATATCAAGAGTTTTAAGACAATATATCCCTGTGAGGATTAGTAAAAGTGCAATTGTTGCGGATATGAATTTGTTTTTTATTGAAAGTTTAATCAATTTGTTAAATAGCTTCATTGTCAGTCTTTAGCTCCTCTTGATTAACTTCTCTCAAAAAATCAATCCAACAATTATAATAATCCGCTAATGCGTAGGTATATCCGACAATAATTGATTTATAAGATTGCTCCATAACGATTAGTGAGGTTAGGTTTGATTTCCCGATTTCATAACTTCTTTTAGAAATTCTTATCATTTCGTCGGAATTTTTCAAAAGTTTGTCGTTATAGAAATTCAAATTCATTTGTGCAGTGACAAATTTTTCATACGCATTATTCAAATCTTTCAGTGCCTTGTTTTGGGTTGAAATGTAATTTAATTCTGCCTTTTCAACTTCTAGTTTTGCATTTTTAATTTCCGGTCTGTAGGCGTATAAAAGGGGAATGTTTACAAGACTTGCACCTGCATAAGCACCGGCTTTAAACCTTCCGTCATCACTCATGCCTTTTGATTGGTAACCATAACCGCCTTGAATTTCCAAATCAGGTATTCTTTGTCTTGCAACTACTGTCAAATTCTTTTCTGCAACGTTAATTTGTTGTTTGGCGATTTTTATGTCAAATCTGTTTTTTAGGCTATCTTCTGCGATTGTTTCAAATTCAGGCATTTGAGATTTTGGGCTTGGAGTTGCAAGGTCTATAAAGTTGTTTTTGAACAAATCATCAACAGTGTCGAATTTTAGGTATGTTTTGTCTTTTGGGTTGATAGTTTTGTTAAAGTCAAATGTTGCACTTTTTACATTAACTTTTGCGGTATTAACTTGAGTGGTCATTTGGTTTAGAGCAATTTCGGCTTGAATAAGGTCAATTTCCGGTGCTGCTCCGGCTTCGTATCTTCGTTTTGCGATTGCGAGAAGTTCTTGAAGAAGTTTTTGTTGATCTTGAAGGCTTTTTAATATTGATTTTGCAGCAACAAGATTTATGTAAGCTTCTCTAACATCCATTTTTAGGTCAAATTCGTAGAAATTAAGATTTTCTTTTGCTAGTTCATAATTTGCTTTTGCGAGTTTTTTTCTAGCACCTCTTTTGGCGATTTCAATGGTTTCTGTCATACCAAAAAGTTGAGGGTTTCCTTTTCCTGCGCTGCCAAAGTTATAAAAAACATCAAAATCTGGGTTTTGAAGTTTGTTAGCTACTTTTATATTGTTTTTAGCTATTTCTGTATCAAGTTTGTTTGCTTGAAAATCGATATTGTTTTTAACTGCGAGATTAATAGCCTCTGACAAATTAATTTTTTGTACAGAATTTTCGGCAAAACAAGCATGTCCGGCAATAAGTATTAATAGTGTAATAAAAAATTTTTTCATACGCCCTAATCTTCTATTCCAATTATAGCATGTATAAGAATAGAGCGAATTAAATTTTAAGAAATTGCAACGAAAATATAACAAAATAAAAAACCGCTAAACAAATGTTTAACGGTTTTTTATGGAGCGGGAGACGAGGCTCGAACTCGCGACATCTTCCTTGGCAAGGAAGCATTCTACCACTGAATTACCCCCGCATTGGGTACCTCTTTATTATTACATGAAAGATTTTTTTTTGCAAGCATTTTTTTTAATTTTATAAAAATAATATTTTAAAAAGTGAAAAATATTATTTTACGCTACTTGTTCTTCTTTTTCGTCTTTCTCTGTACTGTCTAGGGAGCGAACATTTATATCCAGTCTGTCGCCGAATTGTTTTTTCAATATATTTACTAACTCATTTGAACTTGCAACCCAAAACATTGATGCTGCAAGAACTTTTACATCACCTTCCAAATCCTTTAACTTGAATGTTACAGGATCTGAACCGGCATGCTGACATAAAATGTTTTTCAAATATACAACTTCTTCAAACTTGAAGTCGTCATGTAATGTTATTGTAAATATGTTTGAGTTATCTACTGTTTTTACGCTTTCAACCAAAAGTGTCGGCGGTTCGTCGTCACTTCTTCTGCTAACTTTTCCCGAAATAATTACTCTTTGCTCATTTTGCAAAAAGTCGCCGTATTCTTGGATTGTTCGGTTAAATGCTATAACCTCAATTTTCCCTGACAAATCCTCAACTGTTACAAATCTGATGAATTTTGTCGGATCTTTTTTGGTTGGAATTTGTTTTACTGCCGTAATAAGTCCGCAAATTGTAACGATTTTATCGTTCGGAAGTTCTGCAATTTCTGTGATTTTGTGCGTCATCAAAAACGGCAATTTACTTCTAATTGTAGAAAGCGGGTGACTTGTTACGTAAAAACCTAAAAATTCTTTCTCAAAGTTTTGCAAAGTTCTAGCATCGTATTCCTCATCAGAACCTGATAGTTGGAATTTTGCATCTTCAATTGCAGATGTATCTCCGAGCATGTCGAATAAACTTCCTTGACCGGATTCTTTGGCTTTTGATTCTTTTGATGCGGTTGCCGTAATGTATTCAATATTATCCATAAGTTGCTTACGGCTTTTTTCAATAGAGGCAAAAGCTCCGGCTTTAATCAAACCTTCTAAAGTCTTTTTGTTAGAGCATTTTGTGTCAAGTCTTTTTATGTAATCGTAGATTGATTTGTAATCTCCGTTTTCTTCTCTTTCTTTGATAATTTCTTCGATTACGGCTTCTCCAACCTGTTTGATAGAAGCTAAACCGAAACGAATGTTTTTGCCATCCGGTGCGTATTCCAAGAAAGATTTGTTGATATCAGGCGGAAGAACTTTAATACCGTATTTTAGAGCTTCTTCAATATACGCTTGAGTTTTTTCCTGATCCCCTGCAACGCTTGAAAGTAATGCTGACAAGTATTCTACAGGATAATGACATTTTAAGTATGCTGTTTGATATGATACAAATGCGTAAGCTGACGAGTGCGCACGGTTAAAGCAATAAGCGGCGAAATTTTGGATTTGGTTAAACAATTTTTTCGCATCTTCCGCTTTCATACCGTATTTTGCAGAACCTTCAATAAGTTTTCCTTCTTGAGCAGCCATAGCTTCCGGATCTTTGTGACCCATCATACGACGAACCTGATCGGCTTGACCAAGTGAGTAATCCGCCATGACTTGGAAGATTTGCATAATCTGCTCTTGGTAAACCATTGTTCCGTAAGTATCTTTCAAGATAGGTTCAAGTCTAGGGTGTGCGTAAGTAATAGCCTGACGACCGTGTTTTCTTTCAACGAAGTCGTCAACCATGCCTGAACCCAACGGACCTGGTCTGAATAGTGCAACTAAGGCACCTAAATCTTCAAAAACGTCGGGTTTAAGTTTTTTTACCAAACTTGTCATGCCGGAAGATTCTAACTGGAACACCCCAACGGTTTCGCCTCGAACAAGCATGTCATAAGTCGGTTTGTCATCCAGTGGAATATGGTTGATATCAACGTCAATTCCTTGACATTTTTTGATAAGTTTAACCGTCTTGTGTATCATTGTAAGGTTACGCAAGCCCAAAAAGTCCATCTTCAAAAGCTTCATCTTTTCAAGAATTTCTCGGTGATATTGCGTAATAATGATGCCATCTTTTGACGGCTGGACAGGTACGATTTGGTCTAACGGTTTGTATGAAATGATAACGCCGGCTGCGTGCATACCGATACCGCATTTTATACCTTCAACACATTTTGCAGTATCAATAACTCTCTTGATTTCAGGGTCTTCGTCATAAAGTCTTTTTAGTTCAGAACCTTCAATCATTGAGCCTTCAATTGTATCTTCAATTAAAGATGCGGTTTTGTTACTTTTTGCGTATTCCATTCCAAATACTCTGGCTACACTTTTGAAAGCGTTACGAGCAGCAAGTGTACTGAATGTAATGATTTGGCAAACCTTATCCGCACCGTATTTGTCAACTACGTAGTCAATAACTTCTCCACGTTTTTCGATACAGAAGTCAGTATCAATATCGGGCATACTGAAACGTTCCGGGTTCAAAAATCTTTCAAACAATAGATGGTGGCGAATAGGGTCAAGATCTGTGATATCAAGTGCATACGCAACAACCGAACCTGCAGCCGAACCTCTACCTGGTCCAACCGGAATATCGTGAGTTTTAGCAAAGTGAATGAAATCCCACGTAATCAAGAAATACGCAGAAAATCCCATTTTTTCGATAATTCCGAGTTCATATTTTACACGTTCTTTTAATTCCGGTGTAATATTTTCTTCGCCGTATTTTCTTTTCAAACCTTGCATAACGAGTTCTTCAAGATAAGAATCAGTTGTGTGGTTTGGTGGAACTTTAAAGTCAGGAAGTGGAGCTTCCCATTTGATTGTAACGTGACATTGTTCAGCGATATCGACAGTATTTTTTATACATTGGTCGAAAGTTTCTGTATCCATCCATTTGAACGCATCACGCATTTCAGAAACTGTTTTTACATAGAACTCATTGTTTGGAAAATGAAAACGGTTTTCTTCATCCTTCATAGATTGAGTTTGCATACAAAGAAGTGTGTCATGCCAGTCGGCATCTTCTTTTCTCAAATAGTGAGAGTCGTTTGTGATAACCATTTTGATGTCGAGTTCTTTGGCGATTTTCATCAAATCAGGGTTTGTTCTTTTTTGTTCTTCCAAACCGTGATCTTGAAGTTCTATATAATAATCTTCGCCAAACAAATCTTTAAATCGTTTTGCAGTAGCTTTGGCTTCTTCATAATCTCCTTTTAACAAGTTTTGTAGAACTTCGCCACCTAAGCAGGCAGAACAACAAATTAGTCCTTCGTGGTGTTTTTCTAGCAATTCAAAGTTAATACGTGGTTTCATATAAAAGCCCTTGCAAGCAGCATCAGAGGCTAATTTAACCATGTTCATATAACCGGTATTGTTTTTTGCTAAAAGAACCAAGTGATATCTTGGGTTGTTATGCGGATCTCTTTCATCAAGAGGACCATTGTGCATGTAAAATTCGCAGCCGATAATAGGTTTAATCCCAGCTTCTTTTGCTTCCAAATACAAATCTAAAGCACCATACATTACGCCGTGATCGGTAATTGCAACGGCAGGCATGTTGTTTTCTTTTGCAAATTTACATAAGTCTTTAAGCTTTATCGCACCGTCTAACAGAGAAAATTCACTGTGCAGGTGCAAAGGTACAAATTGTGTGTTCTCATCCATAATTAAAATAGTAGCACAAGAGTTAATCAAAAAACTTTGAATGTTAAATTATATTTATGTAAAAATTTATTAGATAAATTTGTGAGTTGAAAATATCAGAAAAGTTTGTTATAATTAAAATGTTGGTATTAGATAAAGAGGTAATTTTTTATGAAAAAGAAATTTTTTAGTTGCATCGGGGGGGGGGCAATCGCTTAACCTCTCATATCAGTAGTTTTAGCACTATTCACCACTCACTTCAACAACCGGCTTTTACTCTTGCAGAAGTTTTAATTACTCTTGGAATTATTGGAGTTGTTGCAGCTATGACGATGCCAACTTTAATTGCAAATCATAGAAAAAAGGTTGTTGAAACAAAATTAGAAAAATTTTATTCAGTTATGAACCAAGCCATAAATATGACAAATGCAGAATACGGAGATGCTTCTAATTGGGTTATTGATTGCGGACCTTCAGAGCGTCCAACTTGTTCTGCCAAAGATGTTGAAGATTGGTTAAATTCTACAATTGGTAAACATCTTAAAATTCTAAAAATTGAACCAAATTCAGATCAACGTGGAATTTTGGTTTACTTTAATGATGGAGGAGTATTATATATTCAAAATTATATTTATGACATGACTTTTTATTTAAACCAAAATGCAATTAAACACTCTCAAGGAGGAAAAGATACTTTTCAATTTAGATTTAATCCGATTGTTTATGCTCATCAAAGTGCTTCTTCTTCC
>CALEJY010000173.1 GCA_937898445.1 uncultured Candidatus Melainabacteria bacterium
ATGATCCTAACAACCCAACCAGTGCTACTGCTGATTTGGATTTTTGGAAAAAGGCTGTTGATTTCTGTAAAAAATATGATATTTTGTTATGTTCTGATATGGCTTATTCAGAAATGACATTTGATGGTTACAAAGCTCCATCAGTACTTCAAGTTGAAGGCGCAAAGGATGTTGCTATTGAATTTTATTCTCATTCAAAATCTTATAATATGACCGGATGGAGAGTTGGTTTTGTTTGCGGTAATGCTGATGCAATCAAGGCTTTAGGTACAATTAAAAACAATATCGACTCTGGTACATTTAAAGCTATTCAAGAGGCTGCAACTGCAGCATTTACGGTTGATGAAAAATATATCAACGATTTGAATAAAATGTATCAAGAACGTAGAGATGCCGCAGAAGAAGGCTTTAGAGAATTAGGTTGGGATATTAAACCGTCTAAAGCAACTTTCTATCTGTGGTTGCCGGTTCCACATGGAATGACTTCCGAAGAATTTGTTACAGCAATGCTTGAAAAAGCTCATGTTGTTGTTCCATCAGGAAATGGTTATGGCAAATACGGAGAAGGTTATTTCCGTGTTGCGTTAACAAAAGACGTTGAAACTATTAAAGAATGTATTAGAAGAATGAAGGATGCAGGAATTAGATATAACTAAGTTTATTATGATAAACTTAACGTTCTTGTCTGATTGATTGTAGAATGGTATAATTTTTTCTATGGAATGTCCAAAATGCGGATTAGAAATTGATGATAAGGCAATGGTTTGCCCGAACTGTAAGAAGGTGCTGAAATTAGCATGTCCCATTTGCAAGACTATTAATACGACAAATACTTGCAAAAAATGTGGATATACTATTATTACAAAGTGCCATAATTGCGGAAAGGTAAACCAAACTGCTGCAAAAAAATGCAAAAAATGCGGATTTGATACTGAAAAAAGTGTTATTATGAATGAAGCAAATGCCGATGATTTTGCTATTTTGACAATTGATTTTCCGAATATGGATGAAATGAAAAATTGTTTGGGTTCTGCAAAACTTTTGAACAAATTCAAAATTAATCTTGATAAAATAATTCTTGATTATACAAAGCCAATCGGACTTCGCAGACAATTAATCGGAAAAACATACGTAATTCGTTGTGATAAGGATTATACTTTTAACAGTTCTGCAGCAACTGCCGTAAAGACTGCGATTGAATTATTAAATCTAATCACTGCGATGAACTGTAAATTAACACGTAAAAAGAATGCGACAGTTCGTTGTAATATGTTTATTTTGAAACGTAATATTGAAGATGATCCGAATAATCTTGATTCCGGTTATAATATCAGTCTTTTAAAACAAAATGCAAGTAATAAGACGGATAAAATTCTTAATACTTTTCAAGTTTTGACAGAAGATAATGTCGCAGATGCAATCAGTGGAGATTACAAGTTATCACCGTTAAATTCTGTTATGGTTAATGGTGAAATGTTAATGTTTTACGAAGTTGATTTGAGAGAATTTGTAAAAGTTGAATATCCTGAAGAAGATGAAGATGTTGAAATCGAAGTTCCAAACTTTGTTCAAAATATGTTGATTGAACAGGATAAAATGGATGGTGAAGCTTTAAATAACTTGGATTCACCTGGTGATCCTGATGCAATTTATGATATTGAAACGATTAATTTTGATGAAATTAATTGCGAATTTATCAGGACCGAAAACATTGATGTTCTTTTTTATATAATGAACAAATTCCAATCAATTCCAAAGGGGATTGTTGCGATTAAGACTGCAGAAATGTATAAACCTTATACTTTAAAAGTCCTAAATGCTGCCGGAGAAACAGGAAAATTCAATAATATTATTTCATTGACTTGTTATGATGAAATGAAATATTCTCCGTATTCGTTCTTTAGAGATTTGGTTTCTGCGATTTTTGAATATACTGTTTCGCAAAAACTGTTTTTTGAAAACGACTTTTCGATGTTTGCATCAGTTGATCCTGACGGATTGATTAGAGATTTGATTACATTGAAAGAAAGAGATGGCGAAAATACAGAAGATACACGATTTGTTTATTTTGATATTTTCTTAACTCTTTTACAAATTATTCCGAAAACATTGATTTTTATTGAAGATTTTGAAAAAATTGATTCAAGTTCTTACGATGTTTTGAAATATTTGTTTGAGGCTTTTGAACAGTTAGATATAAGTTTCTTGATTTCTTACAACAAAGATTTTTCTTTACACAAAGACTGTCATTTCTTGTTGAGCAAACCTTATTATACAGAAATAACTCTAAAACCGACATCTTTTGAAAAATTGATTGAAGAAAACAAGATTTATTATAGAAATATTTTGAACAATTTCTATTTCCAAAGAGTTGCGAAATATGCTTGCGGAAGTAGTTTGTTTATAGATATTGCAATTCAATATTTGATTGAATCTGGTGTTTATGCGGCAGATGAAGACAGTATCGAGATGATTAACCCTAAAACAATTATTATTCCGTCAAGTTTGGATAAATTGGTCGCTCGCAGATTGAATTTGTTGCAAGATGATGAAGCTGCAATGAAATTCCTTACATCAATTGTTCTTTTGGGTACAAGAATTGATATGGGAACTGTCGAGAGTTTAGGATACGAAAATTTGAATGAAATTATTGAAAAACTTTCAGGAATGGGATTTTTATACCAGTATAACAATTGTATTTATTTCCCTAATTACAATTTGTTGAGGGATAATCTTTTGACAACAATAAGCAAAATTTATTTGGAAGAAGTTGCAAAAGATTTGTTTGAAAAAGTGTTTAATGACGATATGCCAAGCCCAGTAAAAGCTTATTTATACGGACTTTTGCAAGATACAGAAAATGAACGTCATCAATGGGAGCAATTAGCTGAAATTGATTTGTCTTTAGGTGATTTCAGTGCTTATTTGAACTGTACTAACAAGATTTTGGAACTTCTTGACAAAAATGTTGATCCAGAAAAAATGGAAGAAATTGCAGAATACAAAAAAAGTTTGTATGAAAAAATTTCCAATAACTTGTATGAATATGTTCCTGACAAAACCGCTGATATTGCAGAAATGACATTGAAGAATTTAGAAAAAACTTCTGATGTTGATAAAATTATTCTTCTTTGCAACAAGATGATTAATGGTGCATTGATGGCTGGAAATTACAATCACGCTTTGGAATTAACTCATAAAGTATTGTCTTTATTGCCGCCTTCATCATTAAATCCTGCGGATGAAAACTTTAATAGTTACTTCTTCTTGATGTCTGTTATTCATATTCAAATTTTGTTCAATATTGGCGCATTAATGGATTGTTTGGATATTGGTTATAAGGTTTTGAATATCGTAAACAATCAAACAATGTCGGCTTTAAAACCGGATTATATGTCAGATGACGATTTCCAATCTTTGATTGTGGATTCTGCCGGATATGTAGCGTTAGCAAATGTTTTGTTATTGGGCGGAAATGTTGAAGAATTTTTGAGAATTTTGAGAGCAGATTTGGATTGTGTTCCGCAATCTTATGATTTGTTTATTGCTTTAGAAAAACTTATTCGTGGAGCAGAAATCACAGAGTTAAATTCTGAAATTTCAGACAATGACAGGTTCGGTAGTGTTATTTATAATATAATCAGTGCGTTTGTATTGTTAAACGGAGATTACACTCAATTTGCGGAAAACATTTATAGAGCAAAAGTTTTTGCGAAAAACAATCGTTTGCACCAGTTAGAATTGTTCTGCGATTTGATGATTGGATATTCTTATATAGAATTAGGTTCTTTCAAAAAAGCTGATTCTATTATTTATAAAATCATCAAAGAAACAAATAAAAACGGTATGACAACGCTATTATATGTTGCGTGGTATATTATGAGTGAATTGCACTTGAAGCAAAACAAGTATGATGTGGCTTTTGGTATTGTTAATAATTCTCTTATTCAATTAGAAAAAAATAACACAACTAGCCCATATCTATTGATGTTATTTAAGTATAATATGTTTAAAATAATGATGTTCAAAAAACAAGCCGATAAGGCAGAAATTTGTATTGGACATGCTAGATATATTGCAGAAAAATATGGTGTAAATTTTGAGTTTGATACGGATGAAACTCATTATATTGCAGTAGAAGAAGACGAAGTTTCTGCAGAAGATATCGGAGAGATTAATAGTGAAGCAAATCAAAATGATTTGGAAGGAGAGGCAGAATGAAAATTTTATTTGCAGCGGCAGAAGTAGCACCTTTTTCAAAGGCCGGCGGATTAGCAGATGTAGTTGGAAGCTTGCCTAAACATCTTGAAAAAGATGCCGAAATCGCTATTTTTACTCCGTTACATGGACTTATTGATGTTAATAAATGGGGAATTAAAGAACTTGAAAACTCTGAAATGTGGCTAACTTTCGGAGGTATGGGACATAAATTCAGATTGTTTATGTGTCAATTGCCAGGTACTAAAATTAATGTATTTTTTGTCCATAATGATTGGTATTTTTCTTGTTTTAAAGAAGTTTATCCAAAATGGTTAGACACAAAATATGAACATGAAAGATATATCGCATTTTCTTTAGCTACAATGGAATATGCAAAATTGTTGAATTTTAGAGCCGACGTAATTCATGCAAACGATTGGCATACGGCTATGATTCCTGTTTATTTGCATAGCAATTACAGATTTGATGAGTTTTGGAAAAATACAAAATGCGTTTTTGAAATTCATAACCTTGCTTATCAAGGTATTTGGTTTGAAGATGTGCTTGATTTTGCCAATATGAGAAAAGATATTGTGTATAATGAACACGGCGTTGAACATTTTGGCAGAGTAAATTGGATGAAAGGTGCAATCAATTATTCTGATAAAGTTATTGCGGTTTCTCCAACTTATTCAAGAGAGATTTTGACCGGTGAATACGGCGAAGGTATGGATTACACTTTGCGTATGAACCAAAATAAACTTGTGGGTATTCTTAACGGAATTGATTATGCTGTTTTCAACCCTAAAAAAGACAAAACGATTGTAAAAACTTATGACGTTAAATCTTTGAAAAACAAAGAAGAAAATAAGAAAAAAGTCTGTGAAGAATTAGGCTTGGAATACAATCCTGACAGACCAATGTTTGCGATGGTATCAAGACTTGTTGGTCAAAAAGGGATTGATTTAATCAGAGAATGTCAGGATGAATTGAGAAACATTAATGCGGATTTTGTTTTCTTAGGCAGTGGCGAAAAAGACTATGAAAACTTGTTGATCTGGCTTTCTAACAATTCTTCAAATATTCGTGCATATATTGGTTATAGAGCGGATTTGGCTAACCAAATTTATGCAGGAAGTGATTTTTATTTGATGCCATCAAAATTTGAACCTTGCGGTTTGAGCCAATTGATTGCTATGCGTTACGGTTCTTTGCCTGTAGTTAGAGCAACCGGTGGCTTGGAAGATACTGTTACAGGTTATCCGCTAGACAATTCAAACGGATTTAAGTTCTGGGGCTATTCAGGTTGGAATATGATGGAGGCTATTCGTTGCGCATTAGGTGTTTATCAAGACAAATACACATTTAATGCTATGCGTAAATCTGCTATGGAAGCTGATTTTTCTTGGAAGAAAAGTTCTGCCCAATATTTGAAATTGTATAAAGAATTAGCAGGTGTTTAGTTTTATTTTTAAATAATTTGACATGTTCAAAAAAATGGCGCAAAATTGTGTTATGCAAGAAAGTAAATTAGATTATTTAAAATTGCATATATCCGTTTTATTGGCAGGCTTTACCGGACTTTTGGCAAAGTTGATTTCGTTAAATGAAGTTATGATTGTCTTTTATAGAATGCTTTTTGCATTTTTGTTGTTTGCAATTATGCTTGTTTTTATGAAGAAAAAGCCTGTGGGAAATTTAAAAGATGCTTTCAAAATCATTGGTTTGGGTGCGTTATTAACAATTCACTTAATATTCTTTTTTGGAAGCATGAAGTATGCAACGCTGTCTATTGGGGTAGTTTGTTACTCTTTGGTTGGATTTTTTACCGTGCTTTTCGAGCCAATCATTTTGAAAACAAAATTTTCGTTTGTCGAATTGATGTATAGTTTGATTGCGGTGTTAGGAATTTGGTTGATATTTAATTTTGATACCAGCTATCGGTTTGGTATTTTTCTTGGCGTAATTTCTGCAGC
>CALEJY010000174.1 GCA_937898445.1 uncultured Candidatus Melainabacteria bacterium
TCTACTTCACTTTCAAAAGCTAAAATTCTCTCTATAACCTTAGCTTTGCTCTCTTTAAGCTGAGTTCTTGTCTTATTGCAGTTAACCTTTACTCCTAACTTATCACATTCTGCAATAAGCATATCCCCCTTCATTGAGTATAACTTATCTTCTCTGCTCATTTCTTCTTTAATCATCATATTGTTCATAATAATTACCTCCATATAATATGTATTTGTTTTCTTAACTTGATTATATTGTAATACATATTATATGGAATGTCAACTACTATTTCCAATTTTTTTTTAATTTATTTCCACTTCCGCACCATACCAGTTTTTAGTGAAATCAACATCACATTTAAAAGGTAATTTAATCAAATGCGTTGGGGCAGTTCTCATAAGATATGAAAGTCTTTCTCCTGCTTCCTTTGCATTTTCAATAGGACATTCCCCAATAACTTCATCATGTACTTGTATGAGTAGATGAAAATCAAGCTCTTTCATTCTTTCATCATTATTTATTGCAATCATAGCCAGCTTTGTTATATCTGCGGCTGAACCTTGTACTCTTGCATTAACACATTGTCTCTCTGCTTGTGCTATATATCCACCATTATCCTTAATCTTAATTCCTTGAGCTAAAGCACTTTGAATTATATCATTTTTCTTTTTCCAACCAAACGCCTTATCAAGTTGTTTAAGATAACTATCTTTTACTTTCTTAGGAACTTCTGTTGATACTTCACTTCCAAATGCCAAGGGGTCAAAGTTTGTTACATTTCCGCTGTAACTAAATTCATATGGCTCTAATTGCATATCTTTTAAATGTCTTCTTCTGCCCCATGCTGTGGTCACATAGCCCTCAGTTCTTGCCATATTCTGTGAATCTTCAATGAACTTTCCAAGAGCTGGGAAGGAAGCTATAACCTTATCATATATAGCCTGAGCCTCCTTAGTAGATACTCCAAGCTGTTCTGCAATTGAAGGAATCTGCCGTCCATATAAGATACCTAATACAATACTCTTAGCTTGACTTCTTCTTTCCTTACCTGCTAGATTGACTGTTCCATCTGGTCTGAACTCTTTACATTCTTCGTATGGTTTATGAAATGCAAGTGCGGCTATTGTAGCATAAATATCCTTACCATTTATAAATGCTTCCTGCATTTTTTTATCATTCGATAAATGAGCTGTAACCATTGGTTCCTGTTGACTAAAATCCGAGCCTATAAGTACATATCCATCTTGAGCTTTAAACATCTGTCTAATCTCTTTATTGTGAGAAGGGATATTCTGGAGATTTGGGTCTTGTGAACTGAATCTTCCTGTCTTTGCCCCATATTGATTATAGCTTGCATGAACTCTTCCATCTTCAAAAGCGATTTCCGGCATTTTATCAATATAAGTTCCAAGTAGCTTTTCCACATTTCGCATACCTAAAATAGCTTCGCATAGATTCTTTTCTTTCCCTTGTGCAAAGTGTTTTAGAATGTCCTCACCTGTTCCTCTAGGTGCTTTTTTATCCGGGCTTTCCAATCCTAAAATATCATAGAATAATATAGCCAACTGCGTAGGACTTGATAAGGATATAGGGTCAGATAGCTTACTAGCATTACTAGATACTTTTGTATGACCATACTTCTTACCTTTACTTGTCTGTGAATTTGAATATTCAGTAGAGCCATCTGGGTAAGTATTAGAATAAGTTGCACCCATTCTATAATTATCAATTTCATCTTTATACATTGCCAAGGCTTCATCAGCTTGTTTTTGTCTTTCTTCTCTTATCTTATGATATTTTTCATGTAGATTTTTGCACACATCAAAATCCAAACACACCCCTCTATCTTCCATATCTGCCACAACTGAAATAAGGGGCATTTCAATGTTCCAGAATACATTATATGGACCAGCTAATACTCTTCTATTGAGTAATGTCTTTTGATACTCATATAATTCATAAGTCTTTATAGCATCACCTGCCGCATATAGATATGCTGTTGATATTGGAATATTATCGAAAGTAACACCATTAAACAAAGAATCAAAGGTCAATGATTCTGTATCTTTGCTATCACAGTATTTAAGATGTAAGTCCTTTAATCTATGACTTTCTTCTTCATCTATACAATATGCCGCTAACATTGTATCCCAATAAGGTTTGAAATCTATTCCAAGTGTCTTTCGGCATACACGGATATCATATTTTGCATTATGAAAAACCCATCTAATATCTTTGTGAAATTCTTTCATAATCTTTGATACTGTCTGTTCATCTAACTGTTCCTTTGTTCGTACACCTGTTATATAAGATTTATGATTGATTGGAATATATGCCGCTTTTTGTCCTGGTGTATAAATACATCCACCAACTATATCTACAAGTAACGGATTTAATCCTGTTGTCTCTGTATCTAACGCACCTTCTCCAACTTGCTTCATCTCTTTCATATATTCATATAATTGGTCTGGTTCCCTAATAAGAATATAATCATCCTTATGTACTGCCAATTTTTGGTTAGCAATAGCAACAATAGATTGTATTTGAGCGGCAATATTACTACCACCGCCCCTAATACTTGTTCTTGTTGTTACTGTTTTAGATTTTTTGAGTATATTCTTATCGTTGCTTTTTGGTCTTGCAAATGATAATGCCATATAATTCTCCTCTTATTTGTTTGTTATTAGATTAAATAGTTTGGCAAGAAAAGATTTCTTTTCTTTCTTGCCGGACTTCACTTTTGCTTTTCTTTCAAAATCTGTGAAATCTGGCTTATTGTGATAACTATAATGGCTTCTTTCTCTATGCTTATTCTTTGTTGCCATATTACATACCTGCCCTTCTGCTTGTTGCTCTGCTTGCTCCTCTTCTTGACGGAAGCGGTTCTGTGTTTCTACGTCTTACCTGTGTATTATCTTCCGGATTGCTATCATTATTATCTGTATCTGGAAAACTTCCTGTATCAAGATATTCCTGCATTTCATCCGCTGACTTATCCATGATATATCCACCTAAAAACTCAGGCTTTTCATAATTACTAATATCAATAGGCTTTGCTGGAGATACCTGTATATCATACTTGGTTTTCTTATCACCTTTCTTACCATTACGAATAATATCCACTGGTTGCATACGCATATCTCCCCAGCGGTTTACAAGATTCTTAATCTTAGGAACGAATGTCTTTCCTCTGTTCCATATCTTAATCTTTGCGTCCTGCTGGTCAACCATAGCCAACATCATTACAACCTGTGTCTTTAATCCTGCGGCACACATAGGGCATACATCAATAGGGTCATCATAGTTTCTAAGACAATTTACAAATCTTGTCTTATCATTTCCATCATCCCACTTACCTACAACAGCCTGATGACAAGCATAAATATCAACATCTTCCATATCAGATACAAGAAGCTGTGCTGTTACCATATCACCATCATTCTCAAGTTTTAAAAACTCACTGTCCGAACCCCCATACTTGTCTACATCATCATAGTTAATTCTTCCCATAATTGTTTCCTTTCTTAAATGTTTTTAGTTTCTTATAAGATTTAATATCTTATAAACAGCCCTTGTCGGATTCGAACCAACAAATGCAGGAATCAAAATCCTGTGCCTTACCATTTGGCTAAAGGGCTATAATATAATCTATATTAGTTACTTTTATGAAGTTGCAATCAAAGCAACCTTTATACATCCTTCACATTATAGATGGTGTCGGGATAGGTGGGAATCGAACCCACGAAGTATTGAATGTTCACAGCTGTTATTCATTCACCAGCTTTCTTTGTTTTGCCTGCTTTAGCCTCTTGCATACTATCCCATAATTATAATATTGTTTTAAGTATATTCAAATATTTAATTTCTTCAGATGTAAGATTATATCTAACACCATAAGCTAATACATACGGCTTATTATTTAGTGACCTAATTTTAAAAGCCTTTTCATCTTCTGTGCCTTCCCAAAGAACCAACTTTAATGTGCCACTGGGCATACCCATCTTAATAGTTCGCATATCTTTGTCCTCCATTTTATGTGTTATTGCTTCACTTAATAGGGGTGGCAGGAATTGCACCCGCCTACCGTCTATGCCTCTAATTCATTGATGAGAGTTTCTATTGCTCTATCGTCTTCTGTTAATTCTTTGACTGCTACGTTGGTTTCTGTTATTCCAATGTAACCCTCGTTTAATAAATCTCTTAAAACATCGATGTCTTTCATTTCGTAATTTGTAACGTATCTCATATCAATCACCCTTTAACCTTTCTAGGTATTTCTTTAACTTATGAATATATTGTAATACATATATAAGGAAATGTCAAGCATTTTTTAAAAAATAATTTTACAATTTAAAAATTCTTCTTGCAAGTCATTTATATCTCTATTATCTGGATATACAAGTTCTTTTATAATTTTTCCACGCACATTTTTTCTAAATCTTTCTGTTGCTTTTCTTCCTGCTTCGTCCGGGTCAAATGCAAGAATATATTCTCGTACAAGTAATTTATTCAATATTTCATTTAGAATATCTATTAAATGTCCTGCCTAAATGAAATCCGTCTGGAATACCATTATTTATATCTATATATTTATTTACTATGCCATCTGTGACCCATTTATATTGACCTGTTTTACCTTTATTATGAGCAGATTTACCCTTTAATGGACTAATATATCCTGAATCATATCTTGCTTTCAGTGATTTAGACCTTTTATTCCGTGTTTCTTCACTTTGTTTTTTGCCTAGATTAGCTTGTCTTAATTTTTCCTTTGTTTCTTCTGTTCTAGGTGCATTATAATAACATATACCCTTTTTAAACATTCCACTATTTCTAAATTCTGGATGCTCTTTATGAAACTTCTTCTTTGCTTCACTTCTAACTCTATCTCTTTCAGGTGTGTGTAAATAACCCTTAACATACCCATTATTCAAGTAATAATCAAGTTCATTCTCTTTTATATATTTTTGATGTTCTCCATTATTTATGACAATTCTTCCAGAATTACTTTTACTAATATTTATTCTTCTAATTTGCTTTTCTTTCTCTGACAACCCTGTAAATGTATCTCCACCGTCTCCACCAAAAGATATATTATAACCTATTTTTATATCTCTACTATTATAATTTTTTATTAGTTGCTTTTCCATTTTATTCAATTCTTGTTTTGAATCACAATAACACAATACAGTATTAGAAAAATTTTCTATTCCATATTTTTCTATAGCCCTTCTTATAAGTTTACCACTTCCATAATACGAAGAATCATATTCCTTTGATTTATGTTGACCTATATAAATCTTACCATTAATTAAATTTGTTGTCTTATAAATATATCCATACATCACAGTAGCTCCCTCAAATTATAAAATTCTGTGCGTGACATATCATTTATATCTTTAGCACATTCAGGATAACTATTATAATCAAGTTCTTTTATTATCTTATTTTTTAATTTATTTTTTAATTTAATTCTGGCTTTTCTGCCAGCATCATCTTTATCCGTTGCTAATATAAATGTTCTATTGGGTAAATTATTTAACTGCGTTATAGATAAGTCATTACCTAATCCATTCAATGCCACTGCATATTTATCATAACACCATATAGTTATTGCGTCAATCATAGATTCACAAATATATATTTCTTTTGGAAATTCATCTAATTGATATAACTCGTATAAACCATATAAAGGTTTTTCCACTCCTTGCGGGTAACTAAAGAATTTTGTATTTACACTTCGTCTGGCAATGAATAAACAATTACCATTTTTATCTCTTATAGGAAATGTGATACACTCGGTTTCTTTATCATAACCAACATCAAAAATCTCAATAACTCTATCATCCATTTTTCTTTCATACATATAGGGATGAATATATCTATATTTATCTAGTTCTTCTTCTGTTATTTCTTTTTGTTCTGTTTCGACATTTAATCTCTCTTGTCGTGTTTTCCTACATAATATCCTATCCCTCCACTTATCACTCCGATTAAAAATACTACTGAATAAGGTATTGTTACCATTTTCAAATCCCTCCATTATATTTGGTCTTGTTTCAATTTCTACTGTATTAAATCTTTTTATTAGCCATCTTTTGCCAAATTTACCTTCATCTTGATATCCATATAATTCGGATATCATTTCTTCTATTGGTCCACTC
>CALEJY010000175.1 GCA_937898445.1 uncultured Candidatus Melainabacteria bacterium
TATGGCAAAGTAGCATACACGCAAGTGTAAAAGTTAAAACTAATAGTTTTCTCAAAATGTAATCCTCTATGTTGTAAATTGTAATCCTTAAAAATTCCCTAACGACCTGTTTCTTCAACTCGGTCAAAAACTTTTAAAGATGATTTATGTATCCATAATACTACAAAAAAAAATTTTTTCAACCCCTTAAGTGTATTTTACCTTTTTCAACATAGGCTTAACACTTGTGTTTTCAGGCTTTTAAGTGTATTTGTAACAATTGTTAAATCATAAGAATTTCTACTATTTTGCACATTATATTTGCTAAATAATTTTTGTTTATGTTATCATTTTTATACTATATAGACAGAAAATACGAGAGGAAAAATATTATGGAAAAGAAAAAATTAGCAGACATCGGCGTTTTCGGCGGATCAGGATTTTACAAGTTTTTAGACAACATTGAAGAAGTTCGAGTAGAAACTCCTTACGGAATGCCTAGCGACAGTCTGTTTATCGGCACTGTTGGCGAACACAAAGTTGCATTTATGCCAAGACACGGTAGAAACCATACTATTTTGCCTCACTTAATCAACTACAGAGCTAACGTTTGGGCGATGAAATCAATCGGTTGCGAAAGAGTTATTTCTCCTTGCGCAGCAGGCAGTTTACAAAAGCACGTAAAACCGGGTGATTTCGTAATTTGTGACCAATTTGTTGATTGGACAGACGGAAGAAAAACAACTTTCTTTGAAGGACCTATTGTTACTCACCCGTCAGCTGCTGAAACATATTGCCCTGAACTTAGAGAATTAGCTATCAAAACCGCTAAAGAATTAGGAATTTCTGTTCACGAAAACGGAACTGTTGTTGTAATCAACGGTCCAAGATTTTCAACAAAAGCAGAATCTAAATTCTTTACAAATCAAGGTTGGGAAGTTATTAATATGACTGCGTTCCCAGAAGCTTATTTGGTTAAAGAAATGGATATGTGTCCACTAAACATTTCTCTAATCACTGATTATGATGCAGGTTTGGTAGGCGACGTTCCTCCTGTTTCTCACCACGAAGTTATTGAAGTGTTCAATTCTAACGTTGCTCACTTAAAAGAATTACTATTCAAGATGATTGAAAACATTCCTGCTTCAAGAGAAAATTGTACTTGTGCAAACACTAAAAAATCATCTCAATTATAATCATAAAAAGGTAGAAAAATGATAGATAATCTAATTTTTGTAGTTAATAACTTTTTTCAAATATTCTTCTGGCTTATTCTAGTAAGATGTTTGTTAAGCTTTGTACCTAGCATTGACTGGTACAAACAACCTTTTACCGCAATAAAAGATGTTACAGATTTGTATTTGAACCTATTCAGAAAAATTATCCCACCGTTTGGCGGATTGGATTTTTCTCCAATAATTGCGGTTATTGCACTACAAATCTTAAATTATGCAATAATTTTCGTACTATTAATGTTTAAATAAAAAGCAACTAAAATTCTTAATACAAAGGCTCATTGCGTTTTTCAAAAAGCTCAAGAGCTTTTTTTATTTTGTCAACATGAGGTGTTTTCGGGTTTTGAATTTTTGTTTGCAAATCATCCAACAAAGGTTTCAAATCTTTTTCAGAATTTCTATTCATCAATTTTTTGAAATATTTTAAAACAACTTTGTCATCAATAAATTTCGGGTATTTTGAGAAACCGCCAACATCGTAGATTTTGCCATTTACCTTTTCGTTTGTAAAATCGGTATAAAACATTTTAAACATCTTTTCAAAATCAACAGGAGCGGTCGTTTTATGAACGTTTTTATCTGCAAATTCCGTTATAGAATAAGCGTTTTTCAAATCAGAAACATAATGGCGAGTGAATTGAGTTTTGTCCATTTTATGTCCGATTGCATTTTTCAAAAAAGTCCAAATATTAGCCTCAGCCGCAACCCCTTGAGTTCTCGCTAAAGATTTTGACGGAGATTGAACATCATGAAAAACTTTCAAAGCTTTATCGTGCATAATTTTGCCGTTTTTATCGGAGATTGACAATTTATAAACATTTCCCCAAGCACCTCTATCGACATAAGACAAATTCGCACGAGTACCTTTCGGAAGCACACCCTTTAGTTGACCGTTCAAAAAATTTGAAAAAGTTTTGTCGAGCATTTTAATATTTTTAGGATCTAATTCATCAAAACTGCGTTTGATTACACCGTTATTTTTGCACTCCTTATAAAATTCTCTGATATATTTAGAAACTCCACCAAGTGCCGAATAGAAAATTTTAACTTTATCTCCTCTTTGAGATTTGTCAAAAAGCTCAACTATTTCATGTGGCAAATTTCCGACAATTTGACCTTTTGTATTTGAGACAAAAGCATCATAAGATTTGTAGTTGTAATCTCTTTTAAAGAAATTTTTCAACCTACTCGGATAACATTTTGCAAAATTTGTCGCCGACACTTTACCTAACATAATTTTAATAAAACACGTAAAGCCTTGAAATTGCCTAGTTTATCCCCTCTTGTAAAAAATGTTTACTTAATATATAATTCCAATTATGAAAATAGTGATTTATGGTGCAACAGAAATCGGTTGCTTGCTTGCGACAGAATTTTTTGAAGACCACGATATAACGATTATCGATAAAGAAGAAAACAGAAGTGATGAATTTAATAAACTTGATATAAGCTTTGTTCAAGGTAACGCATCAAATATTGATGTTTTAAAAACTGCAGATATCAAAAACGCTGATATTTTCGTCGCTTGTACAACAGTTGATGAGGCTAATATCGTAGCCTGTCTTTCGGCTAAAAAATTCGGCGGTGTTAGAACAATTTGTTTTGTAAGCAGAGAGGAATACAAAAAAACTCTTAACTTTGAAAAAAACAATGACAATTTCTGCGATTTCTTCATTGATTACATTATTTGGCCGGAAGAATTGTTGACCCAAGATATTTTCAGAATTGTAACCGTTGCGCAAGCTCTTGATGTTGAAAACTTTGCAGACGGTAGAGCAAGGCTTTTGGAATACAAAGTAAAAGAAAACCTTCCAATTGTTGGCAAAAAGCTTAAAGATTGCGGTTTTACACAAAACACCCTGATGGTAGGTTTGACAAGAGATAGCAAATTATTTATTCCAAACGGCGACACAGAAATCTGCGAAGGCGACAAATTAATATTTATGGGAACTTCGCACTCACTTGATATTTTAGCCGGAACATTTTTCCACGAAAAAGAAATCGTAAAATCCGCATCAATTATCGGCGGCGGAAATGTCGGTTTAATGCTCGCAAAATCACTAGAAAAACTAAAAATTAAAACAAAAATTATAGAAAAGAATTACGAACGTTGCCAATATTTGGCGGAAGAATTGTCTAATACTCTTGTTATTAATGGCGATGGCACGAATTTAAAACTTCTTGATGACGAAGAAATCGGGAGTGCAGATGTTGTAATCAGTGTAACAAACAATGACGAAAGAAATTTGCTTTGTTCTTTACTTGCAAAGCAATTGGGCGTAAAAAGAGTTATTGCAAGGGTTGCGAAGGTTTTAAATATTCCGCTATTTGAAAAAGTCGGAATTGATATTGCTGTATCACCAAAAAATTCCGCTATTAACGAAGTTAAAAATGATTTACAAGAAAATAATGTCGATATTCTTGCGACAGTTGAACAAGGTCAGGGCGAGGTTCTTGAAATCAACGTTGTACCTGATTTTAGCGGCAAAAAGATTATGGAATTAAAATTTCCTGCAAGAGCTATTATCGGCGTAATTATCAGAAGAAATAATATTATTATCCCGAAAGGTGACACTGTTATTAATACTGGCGATATATTAATAATTTTCACAACTTCTGAAAATGCAGCAGAAATTAAGGAATTTTTTAAGGTAAAGTAATATGCGCTTAAACTATATTGCAAATGCGTTGAGTACAACAATGAGATACACAGGTTTGGTATTACTTGCACCTGTAATAGTTGCTTTGATATACCACGACTTCAATTCAATTGTTCCATTTATATCAGCCAGTTTAATTGCAATTTTTATCGGTTGGTTGTTAAGACGAATTCCGAACACGAAGAATTTGGAAAACCTAAACGATATCAGAAAAGACGAAGGGTTATTCATCGTAGTGATTTCGTGGATTTCGTTTGCTCTAATCGCAGCCATTCCATATCTTTTTTATGGCTTAAACCCTCTAAATGCTTTATTTGAAGCTGCATCAGGAATTACAACCACCGGCGCAACTATTTTAACAAGTTTTGATTACCCGAAAGCATTTTT
>CALEJY010000176.1 GCA_937898445.1 uncultured Candidatus Melainabacteria bacterium
TATCGAAAAAGATAGTGACAGACAAAATTTTCTGGAAAGTAATGGATTTACTGTTTTAAGATTTTGGAATAATGAAATTATTGAAAATATTGAAGGAGTATTAAATTCAATATATGAAAAATTGGAAAGTATAAATATTCCCTCGCCCCTTGTGGGAGAGGGTAGGGTGAGGGGTCAAGACAATTTTCATCCTGAAATTCTTTTGCATGGTGTTACGGCATCAGGTAAGACAGAAGTTTATTTTAAATTAATTGACGATACTATTAAGGCAGGAAAAAATGTTTTGTTCCTTGCTCCAGAAATCGCTTTGGCATCACAGTTAACCAAAAGACTTGCCAAAAAATTCGGGACAGAAGATGTTGCGATTTGGCATAGCAGTATTTCTGATGGCGAAAGGTATGATGTTTGGCAAAAATTATACAAAGATGAAATCAAAATTCTTGCAGGCGCACGTTCTGCGGTTTTTGCGCCATTAAAAAATATTGGTTTAATTATAATAGATGAGGAACACGAAGGAGCTTATAAACAGACAACTCCGGCACCCCGTTATGATGCAAGAGTTGTTGCAAGAAAATTGGCTGAATTTCATAATTGTCCGTTGTTGTTGGGTTCTGCGACACCTGATATTTCAACATACTACAGAGCTGTGAATACAGGGAATTTATTTGAACTCAAAAAACGTTATAATGATGCAAAAGTTCCGCCTGTTTTGGTAATTAATATGCAGGAATACGGGCGTGCTGCGTATAGAAGTGTTATTTCAAAACCTATGCAGACAGAGATTAGGGAAACTCTTGAGCAGGGGAAACAAGTTATTTTGTTGATAAATCGACGTGGATTTTCAACTTATACTCAATGTCAGGCATGCGGGCATGTTATTGAATGTCCGAATTGCGCAATTCCAATGATTTGGCACGCAAAGGATCAGATGTTGAAATGTCATTATTGCAATCACGCAGAATATTTCCCTGATGTTTGCCCTGAATGTGGTTCTGATGCGTTTAAAAATAGTGGTACAGGTACTCAAAAAATTGAGCAGTACATCAAGGAACTTTTCCCTGATAACAATGTTGAACGTATTGATAGCGATATTTTGGTCAGAAAAGGAGAACATATAAGGCTTTTGGAAAAATTCCAACGAGGCGATATTGATATTCTTGTCGGAACTCAAATGATTGCAAAAGGGTTGGATAACCCGAATGTTACGTTGGTTGGCGTAATTTCTGCTGATGCAAGTTTTAATTTACCTGATTTTAGGGCATCAGAAAGAGGATTTCAACTTTTGACACAGGTTGCCGGTCGTGCCGGCAGAGGTGAATTTGCAGGGAAAGTGCTTTTCCAAACTTATAACCCTGATTTTTACGCATTAGAAAGTGCTAAATCCCAAAATTATGGCGAATTTTATATAGCAGAAATCGCCGCTAGAGAGGAATTTGACTATCCACCGTTTAGTCAAATTATAAGATTAATTTTAAGTTCCAAAAACGGTTTTAGGGCAGAAAAATCTGCTCAAGAAATCGCAATGAGATTGAGTTTGATGGTCGAAAAATTCGGAATATCTGAAAGAATAGAAGTTTTAGGGCCAACTCCTTGTGTAATTGAAAGAATAAACAGTCAATATCGTTTTCAAATACTTATAAAAAATAAGATGGGCGAAAAGGGACATCAGTTTGTTTCAAGCTTTATGAATAAAATCATAATGCCAAAAGACATTCGCCTCGCAATCGATGTTGACCCGTTGGATATTTTGTAAATTAGGAGAATTTATGATTAAAAATCGACTTTCAATAATTTTAGGTGAGCAGAGAATGCGTGTTTCCGAGTTATCTAAACTAACCGGAATTAGTCAAAATGCTTTAAATAAAATTTATCATAACAAAACTAAGGGGATTGATTTTGATACTCTTAATAAACTTTGTAATGCTTTAGATAGAAATTCGCAAGAAATTTTTGAATTTTTGCCTGATTAAGTATTGTGAAAAAGGGTTGAATTTAATAAAAAAATAAGTTATAATAAAAACACAGAGTGGTAGTTTCTCAAGCTACCGAAGCTCTATACGAAGTCTAAACGGTTCTTAATTATTTAATTAAGAACCGTTTTATTGTAATAAATTAATGTACTTTATTTATATATTCTTTTGTTTTTTCACGGATTTGTTTGTCGACTTCGAAAATCTCATCAATTGTTGGATTTTTTATGACTTTGTGTTCGTCACACATTTTTTTTGTAATTTCATATATGTTATACAACTTAATTCTTCCGTCTAAAAATGCAAATACTGCTTCTTCATTCGCTGCATTTAAGCAAACTGTTGCAGTTCCACCGGTTTTTCCCATTTCATAAGCCAATTTTACTGTTGGGAATTTTTCATAATCCGGTTTTTCAAAATCCAAATGAGCGATTTCTGCAAAACTGAAACTTTTTGACTTAATTCCTTCAAAGCGTTCAGGATACGTAATCGCATACTGAATAGGAATGTGCATACTAGGTAAACCAAGCTGCGCAATCACACTACCATCAACATATTCAATAGCGGAATGTACGATGCTTTGCGGATGTACAACAACATCAATATCATCATAATCAAATCCGAAAAGATGATGTGCCTCGATGATTTCTAAACCTTTGTTCATTAATGTTGCGCTATCAACGGTAATTTTTTTACCCATATTCCATCTTGGGTGCGCAAGTGCCTGTTCTACGGTTGCGTTTTTCATATCATCAACGGTTTTGTGAAGAAATGGACCGCCTGATGCAGTGATGATAAGTTTGTCAACCTGTTTGATATCTTTTATACACTGATGAATTGCGCAATGTTCACTGTCTACAGGAACAATTTTCACACCATATTTTTTTGCCTCAGACATAACAATATCGCCTGCCATAACAAGGGTTTCTTTGTTGGCTAATGCGATGTCAATTCCGTTTCGAATAGCGGTTAACGTTGGTCTTAGCCCGATTTTGCCGGAACATGCAACAAGGATAATGTCATTTTCTTTGTTTGAACAAATTTCTTCCAACCCTTCAGAGCCGTGAAGAACTTTGTATGAATTTCCTTCGCAATCGCAAGTTTGGGCATTATGACAAATATATTTAGGTTTAAATTTTTCAGCTTGTTTTTTTAATAATTCAACATTGTGTCCACCGGCTAGAGCGATTATTTCAAATTTGTCTTGAAGTTTTTCGATAACTTCTAATGCTTGAGTTCCGATTGAACCTGTTGAGCCAATTATACTAATTTTCTTCTTCTTATTTTCCATGATTTTTCTATCTTTTCGTTTATTGGGGCTATTAAACTACTAAGACACCAAGTTGCTAAGTTCATGTCAATTTCTGAAATGTCTTAGAGCCTCAGTGTCCTAGTGTTTTATAGCTTTTTATTTGTGTACTTCTGCGTAAGGTTTGCTTTCGTTTACGTAATTTGTAACTTGTTTCAATGCAGGTTTGTAAGCGTTAACAGTTGAGTTTCCGCCTAAGCAACCGCCTGTACAAGCCATAACTTCGATTAAGTTACCTAAATCGCAAGCTCCGTTTTTAGCATATTTTTTCAAATCTCTTACAGATTGTTTTGTCAAACCGTCAATTACAACAGGTTTAATTTCAACGTTTTCCGGTACAAGAGCTTGAACTGCTTTTGCAACACCGCCTGTTACACAGTAATTTCTAGCTTCTGCTGATGATTGAACTTTAAATTCGCTATCAGCGCATTCTGCAACTTTGATTTCTTTTGCAGTCATCCAAGCACCAACTTCTTCGTAGTTGATAACGTAGTCAACATTGTTGTTATTCAAGGCTTCACGTTTCTTAGCTACACAAGGGCTAAAGAATACTGTAACTGCATCTGGATTTTCTTTTTTAACGATTTCAGCAGTGTAATACATTGGAGTTTTTGTATCAGAGCGGAAAGGTTTCATTTCCGGCAAGTGTTTGTCAACAAGTTCGTTGTAGCCTGCGCAACAAGAAGTTGTCATGAATTTTTCGCCTTTTTCCATTCTTTCAACAAATTCGGCTGCTTCGTTTTTGCTTGTAACGTCAGCACCTTGAGCAACTTCGTAAACATCTGAGAAACCTAATTCTAGAATAGCTTCTTTCAATTGAGTTGCGGTACAAGGTAATTGACCTAACATTGCAGGAGCAATCATTGCGATAACTTTTTTACCTGCTTTAATGTTTTTCAAAACATCAATAATTTGGCTTTTTTCGTGAACTGCGCCGAAAGGACAAGCAGATGCACATTTGCCGCAAGAAATACATTTGTCAAAATCAATTCTTGCGTGACCATCTTCACCTTTAGCGATTGCGCCTACAGGGCAAGCATTTTCGCAAGGAACAATAATTCTTTGAATTGCTTGATATGGGCAAACTTGAGCGCACATACCGCAATTTTTACATTTTTCAGGATCAATATGAGATTTGCCATCGTGAACTGAAATTGCACCAAATCTACAAGTGCTTTCGCAAGGTCTTGCAACACAACCTTGACACAAGTCAGTTACGTGTATTCTTGAAGGTACACAACCTTTGCAAGCAGTTGTAAGAACTGTCAAAGGATGTTCTTCCGGTTTTTCTCTGTTTTCAGCATTCTTTGCAACTTCTGATAACAAAATGCTATCGTCAGTTTCTTCAATAGATGAACCTAAACCTGCGATAGCTCTATCTCTAAGAACTGCTCTTTCTTTATAAATACAACATCTGTAAGGAACTTCACTTCCTTTTGGTCGCATGTCGTAAGGAATTAATCTTGTATTTTCTTCAAAATTGTCACTCAAATAAGCTTTGATTAATCTGATTAAGATTTCTCTTTTCAAATTAGCTGTTTGTTTTGGAGTATTCATTGCCATAATTTTCTTTCACACCTCATTGCTATTACACATATACTAAATTATGGCATAAACATGGAAATTTTCAAATAAAACTCGTCAAAGAAAAAACTACTTTTCTTTAAATTCTTCAATAATATTTTTTAAAATATTGATTTGATTTTCAGAAAGATTGGAAACATCTATGGTTTGCTTAGAGTTTACTCCAAGTAAATAATCGGTTGATACAGAAAATGTTTGAGCAAGCTTAATTAGCATATCAAGTGAAGGATATCTTGTTTCGGATTCGTATGCGCTAATAATAGATTTTGTCACCCAAAGTCTTTTGGCTAATTGCTCTTGAGTTAAGTTCTTTTGCTTTCTAAGTGTTTTTAATTTTTCTCCAAAATTCAACATTTTATTTCCACTCCTAGTAAACATAATCCATTATTTAAGTAAACCAGTGGTAATATATAAGTTTTCTAAAAGTTGACAAGATAATATAAAAATGTTATATTCTATTTATGAAAAACAAATTAGTAGCTTTTACTCTTGCAGAAGTCTTAATCACTATTGGCATTATCGGAATTGTTGCAGCGTTGACTTTGCCAACATTAATGGCAAACCATAGAAGAAAAGTTATTGAAACAAGACTGCAAAAATTCTATACTGTTATGAACCAAGCAATAAAATTAGGTGAAGCAGAAAATGGAGAATTTGCGAATTGGATGCCAGACAATTCATATTCTGATTTTGGGGCTTGGTATGAGGCAAATTTGAGCAAATATATTCAATCTCAAGATAAAAAGAATTATTATAATACAATATATTATGATGTCGGTTTTAGTGATGGTAGTGGCTTTCGCGCATATTTACCTAGTGGTTTAGATGAAAGTTACAATTTGAGGGCGTGGGTTTTCTTTTTCCCAAAATTTGAAAGTCTCAAAAAAGGTGCTTTAGAACAATTTGATGGTATCAACTCATTTCTTTTTGGAATTTGCAAAAATGGTAAACTTGCCTCATCTGGGGTTTGTGGAACAAATGAAATGTATAGAAGTACAATGCTCAATGGGTGTGCCTCGGCAAATGTTGGCTCAAGACATGCTTGCACTATGTTAATTCAATATGATGGATGGAAGATAAGTAAAGATTATCCTCATAGAATTTAACTTATACCAACTCTGCTGCTCTATAAGAACTTCTTACTAAAGGTCCGATTTGATGGTTTTTAATTCCGACTTTGTTGGCTAATTCTTTCAATTTGTCGTATTCTTCAGGTGTATAATATTTTGCAACTTCAAGATGGTGTTTTGATGGCTGAATATATTGTCCCATAGTGACAATATCACATCCGACATTTTTCAAATCAATAAGAGTTTGTTCAATTTGTTCAAAAGTTTCTCCCAAACCGATTATCAAACCAGATTTTGTCAAAATATCACTATTATCTTTAACATATTTTAAAACCTCTAAAGAGCATTCATAATTTCCCTGTGGGCGAACAGATTTGAAGATATCTTGAACAGCCTCAATATTGTGGTTAAAAACATCGGGATGAGCTTTTATAATAATGTCTAAACTATCTTTATTTCCCTTAAAATCAGGGGTTAAAATTTCAATTTTTGTATCAGGACAAAGTTTTCTGATTTCATAAATGCAATTTGCAAAATGTTCTGCACCGCCATCAGACAAATCATCTCGGGTTACAGATGTAATTACCGCATATTTTAATCCCAACGCTTGTACTGCTTCTGCAACGTGTTTGGGTTCTTCCAAATCTAATGGTTTTGGTCTTGCGCAAGAAATGTTACAGTATTTGCAATTTCTTGTACAATCGTTTCCCATAATCAAAAATGTTGCGGTGTTTTTGGTGTAACATTCGTTTTTGTTAGGGCAACGTGCGTTTTCGCAAACTGTGTTAAGGCATTTTGTTTTTAAAATCTTTCTCACAGTGCGGGTTTTGTCCGTATCAATAATAGGTCTTTTTAAATAATCCGGTAATCTTCTTTGCATATTTTAAATTATATAGCAAAAATATTGATTTTCATGACTTAAAACAGTATAATATAATTAAAAAGAAATTTATAACTCAAAAAGGAGTACAGATTAATGAAAAAATTAATGACAATTTTATGCTTGTTATGCTTTGCAGGTTGTGCTTATGCAGAAGTTTACGAAATTCCTGGATCTCGTGTAGAAACAACTTCTGAAGTTCAAGTTCAACAAGATGGCACAAAACAAGTTTCAGAAACAAAAGTAAAAAGAAGAAGAATTTTGCGTCACAGAGATCAAAACCCTACAAACACATACTGGAACTTTGGTAAAGTTCCTTTCTGGACTGGTTCTATTTAAGTTTAGAATTTGTGTTTAAAGGTCTTGGTATCTGAACAAGCATTCAAAAATGCCTTCTGAATATGTCGGATGGGCAAAACATACTTTTTTCAAATCATCAATCGCTATGTTATTTTGCATAGCGATTGTTATTTCTTGGATTAAAGAAGCTGCCTCTTTGGAAACAATATGCGCACCAACAATTTTACCTTCTTGTGAAAGAATTTTGATAAACCCGTCAGAGCAATTGTCGCAATGAGATTTGCCTAAAGCTGAAATCAAAATATTTGATTTTTTGTAACTTCCTTCTTCTAAATCCTGCTCTCTTTTGCCAACCCAAGCGATTTCAGGACAACCGTAAACAACTGACGGCACAAGAGTTTCATCAAATTCAACATCTGCAATTTCTGCTACTGCTTGTTTAATTGCAAAATGCGCCAATTGAATTTTCCCGCACGCATCACCGATACAAATATCACAGTTTTCAATCGGTTGCGGAGTTCTTCCAGTTGCCAACAAGACAAGTTCTGGGGTTAAGACTTCGCCTGATTTTAAAACAACTGCTTTGTCATTACAAGCTGTTAATATTTTTTCAACTCCGTTTGATGTATAAAATTTAATCTTTTTAGATTTGAAAATTCTTTCAACCCTTTTCGAAACTTCAATATCCGCTAATGGCAAAAGATGATCTGCCATTTCAACAACAGTAACTTCAACGTCAAACGCTGCTAAAATTCTTGCCCATTCAATTCCGATTGCGCCAGAACCAATTATGACAATGCTTTTAGGTAAGGTTTTTAAATTTAAAATATCGTCTGATGAAAGAATAAATTCATGATCAAACCTCAATCCCTCAAAATCACGAGGTTTTGAACCTGTTGCAACAATTATTTTTTTGCATTCATAAGTTTCACCATTCGCAGAAATCTGACTTTTCCCCGTTGTGTGAGAAGGGATTTCAGCCTCTGCATTAACGACGACAACTCCTGAATTTTTCAAAGAAAGTTCTAATGATTTTCTCAATTTCTCAACAATTTTATCTTTTCTTTCAACAACTTTTGAGTAATCAAAAGAGAGGTTTTCTGCGGTAATTCCTAATTCTGCCGCTGTTTTCATTTCTTCGTACAGCTCTGCAGAATGCAAAATGGCTTTTGTCGGAATGCAACCACGATTTAGGCATACGCCGCCAACTTTGTCTTTTTCAAACAAAACAACGGACATTCCCTTACTTCTAGCTTGAAAAGCCGCAGTATATCCGGCAGGTCCACCACCAATTATTCCTAAATCAAACTGTTGTGTCATATTAACCCCTTTTTTAATTTTTTAATCATGTTGTTAGGTTAGAAAGCCCAACCTACCGAAACTTTTTAAATTTTTGTTGGCGGGGTGGGTACCCCGCCCTACTTTCTACAGTGCATACAGCTAGTTTTTAGTCTACCTTGTGTACACTCTCGGTAATCGTACTTTCAATCTGCAAGTCAATTCGTAGTTGATTGTTCCTAAAATGTCTGCCCACTTGTCGATTGAATGTGTTTCGTCTAACAATGTTATGACATCTCCGAGTTGCGCATCAACTCCTGTTATATCAAACATCATTTGATCCATTGTGATATTACCGATTTGCGGAACTTCTTTCCCGTTCAAAATTCCATTGATTTTGTTTGAAAGTCCTCTTGGAACGCCGTCTGCATAACCTAGTGGAACTGTTGCGATTTTTCTTGTCCCGTGAGCCGTGAAAGTGTGACCGTAGCTTACGCCTTCACCGTCTTTGGCTTCATGAATATTTACAATTCGAGCTTTTAAAGATAAAACCGGTTTCAAATCAGGTTTGTGAATCTCGCCATCATTCGGTAAATCAGGATAAAGTCCGTAAATTCCGATACCTGCACGGCGCATATTGGAATTTGGTACGTCATAACACATTGCACCTGCGGTGTTTAGAATATGTAACAACAAACCATCTGTGTCGATTTGCGAAATAACCTTGTTCCATCTGTCGATTTGAATTTGAGTTTTTTCTCGGATTTCTGCGTTCGCAAGATGAGTGAAAACTCCTCTAAAATCTAGATAATCTGCGTTTCTAACTTCTTTTATAAATTCAACCGCATCATCAACAGAAACTCCAATTCTGTTCATTCCGGTATCAAGTTTTACGTGAACTTTTGGTTTAATTCCTGTTCTTTCGTAAGCCTGTTTGCAAGCTTCTAAATGTTCTTTTGAAAAAATTGCGATTGTAATGTCTGATTTTACGGCGGTTTCTACTGCCCAAACAGGAACTGCGCCCAAAACAAGAATTTCGCAATTAATTTTTGCTTGTCTAAGATCGACCCCCTCATCAATAGAGGCTACGCCTAACATATCAGCTCCTGATGCCAAAAGTGTTGGTGCTATCATTACAGAACCGTGTCCGTAAGCATCAGCTTTTACGACTGCCAGAAGTTTAATTCCTTTTGGAGTGTTTTTTCTGATTGCACGCATATTATGCGAAATATTTTCTAAATTAATCTCAACCCAGCTATCTCTATGGATATTTATATTTGTTTGTCTAACGTTTTTCATAAGTTTCAGTATAATACTAAAACTTAATAGTGGCAAGAAAAATTTTAATATAATTTTTACATCCGACAAAATTTCACGATGTAATATAAAATTATACATTAAAGAATAGAGGAGAAAAAAATGAGCGTATTTGAAGCCGGAATGATGGTTTGTTTTGGAATAAGTTGGCCAGTAGCAGCGTTAAAGACATATAAATGTAAGTGTGTACATGGTAAAAGTATCCATTTTTCAATGTTAATTTTGTTGGGTTATGTTTGCGGCATAGCACACAAAGTTTTGGATGATATGGATTGGGTGTTCTGGTTGTACATAATGAATACAATATTCCTGCTTTGGGACATGTATCTGTATTATCTATATCGAAACAACAAAGCTCCGGTAGAGCCTATTGACGATAACTTTGACGATGAAAAAGAACTTGTTAAAAAGTAATATAAAGAGGCAAAGATGCAGAGAGGCGTGGATGCGAAGTCTGTATCAGAAATAATAATAGGTTGAGAATAATCTTTTCCACAAAGATTTTTTCATAAATCTCCAATATAATAATTACTATTTACAATATATAAATTGTCTTAAACAAATAATATATTGTAGAAAACAATTTGTCAACAACATAAAATTTTTCTATGGATAAAAAAGAGATTTTAAAAGAGTTTGGGCGAAATTTGAGAGCAGAGCGCAATCGTGCCGGTTTGTCGCAAGAACAACTTGCTGAAAAAATAGGTGTTTCTTACGGTCAAGTTATCGGCACAATTGAAAGAGGTGAAACAAATACGTCACTTTCTGTTATCGTTGCAATTTTGGATGAATTAGATTTGGATTTTGACAAACTTTTTGATAGAAAAAAGTTTAATTCATAATTATTTTTTGTATTATAATCTAGTTATGGACAGAAAAGAATTTATTAATGCTAAGCGTATCGTTTTCAAGTTTGGAACAAACATCTTAAGAGGTGACGACGGATTCGTTTCGTTGCCGAGAGTTTTTTCGTTTATTGAAGACCTTTCGCATTTGGCAAGAATGGGAAAAGAAGTTATTGTAGTTACATCCGGAGCTGTTGGCTTAGGCAAAAAACGTTTAGGTATTGAAAGTACCGAAGGTGTTGCACTAAAACAAGCTTGTGCCGCTATTGGGCAGGGAAAATTGATGTCAATTTATGAAAGCGGCTTTGACACTTATGGCTTAATCGCTTCACAAATCCTTTTGACAGAAGACGATTTTTCTCTAAGACAAAGATATTTGAGTTTAAGAACAACTCTTAACAAGCTTTTGGAATTGGGCGTAATACCTATTATTAACCAAAATGATACGGTTTCTACTGTCGAAGTTCATCCGCATTACGAACACATGCAAGTTTGTTTTTCTGATAACGACAAGTTGTCTGCGCTTGTGGCAAGTGAATTAGACGCTGATTTGTTGGTGATTTTGTCTGATGTAGAAGGGCTTTATGACAAAAATCCAAAATCTAACCCCGATGCGCAAATTATCAGAAAAGTTGATGAAGTTACAGAAAAAATTCTTGCTCTTGGAACTGATGCTTCAGAAGGTGGCAGAGGCGGTATGAGAACAAAACTCAAAGCTGCGCAAATGGTAACTCGTTTTGGTGGCAGAGTTTTGATTGCAAACGGAAAAATTCCTTATGTAATTAAAAAAATCTTTGATGGCGAAGAAATAGGAACAATGTTCCTTCCGCAAACAGAAGAATTGTCAGATAAAAAACGTTGGATTGGTTATGCAACAAATATTATCGGACAAATCGTAGTTAATGATGGTGCGAAAAAAGCCCTATTAGCTCAAAAAAGTCTACTTCCAATCGGGGTTTGTGAGGTTATAAATGAGTTTAATAAAGGGGATGTAGTTTCAATTCTTGACGAAAACAGAAACGAAATTGCACGTGGAATAGTAAACTACGCTTCTGATTCTTGCCGACGTGTAATCGGTTGTCATTCCGATAATATTATGGAAATTCTTGGCTTTAAAAACTATGATGCAATTATTACAAGAGATAATATAACGTTGTTGTAGTAACCTTCTGTTTGTATAAATTGAAGACTTGAAATATATAACAAAAATTGTTATCATATAAAAAAAGAGGTATATATGGATATTTCACTTCCTAATAATATTGAAAATATATTGAAACAAAAAATTTCAGAAGGAATTTTTAATAATATGGATGAAGCAATTTCTTTTGCTATTAAATTTGCGTTTATTGATAATAACATAAATCAAGAAAGAATTAACTTGCTTAATGAAGAAATTGAAAAAGGCTGGCAAGATATGGAAAATGGTAGATATAGAGATGCAAAAGCAGTATTTAGAGATTTGAGAAAAAAGTATGTCTAATCTTAATATTGTTGTTACATTAAATGCTGAAATTGATATGCAAAATATTTTTGCTTTTATTGCAAAAGACAATATTTTAAAAGCAACAGAATTAATTGATATTTTTGAAAAGAAATTTGAATTACTTGCTGAATTCCCAAATATTGGATTTAGAAAATCATATTTCTTAAAACGAAATGTTAGAGAATGTGTTGTTGCTAAGCACTATCAAATTATTTATCATGTAAAAGGTAATACATTATATATTCAAAGAATTTTAACTGGTTATCAAGATATTTTTTATTAATTAAAAGGACAAAAAATGGATTTTATACAAATAGCTAAAAATGCAAAAAATGCTTCATTAAAGATTGCAGATTTATCAACAGAGATTAAGAACAAAGCTTTATTAAAAATTGCCGAAAAAATTGAAAGTGCAAAAGATGAGATTTTTGAGGCAAATAAAGTTGACCTTGAGGCTGCAAAGGTTCTTGTTGAAGAAGGAAAGTTGTCAAAATCTACTTTTAATCGTCTTGCGTTTAATGAAAACAAAATGCGTGATATGATTGCTGGAATTAGAGATGTAGCAAAGCTTGACGATCCTATTAATAAAAAATTGTTGGTTCGAGAGCTTGATAGCGATTTGACTTTGTATAAAGTTTCTTGTCCAATCGGTGTTTTGGGAATAATTTTTGAGGCAAGACCTGATGTCATTGCTCAGATTTCTTCACTTGCGATAAAGTCTGCTAATGCGGTTATTTTGAAGGGTGGTAAAGAAAGTATTAATACAAATAAGAAAATCCTTTCAGTTATAAATTCTGCGTTAAGTGAGATTGAAGGATTTCCTGAAAACGTTATTCAGCAAATATTTACGCATGAAGATGTTGCAGAAATGTTGAAATGCGATAAGTATATTAATTTAATAATTCCTCGTGGCGGTAATAAACTCGTAAGATTTATAAAAGACAATACGAGAATACCTGTTTTGGGACATGCTGACGGAATTTGCCATATTTTTGTCGATAAATCAGCTGATATTGATATGGCGATAAAAGTTGTTACTGATGCGAAAACTCAATATCCGAGTGCTTGTAACGCTGTCGAAACACTTTTAATTCATAAAGATTTTGATAAAAAAGATAATTTGCTTGCTGCTTTGCAACAGTCTGAAATTCAGCTTGTAATGGAGCCTGAAAGTTGGGCGCACGAGTATGGTGATAAGATTTTGGCGGTAAAGGTTGTAAATGATGTTGATGAGGCGATTGAGCATATAAACACTTATGGCTCGGGGCATACTGATAGTATTATTACAAAAGATGTTGAGAATGCTGAAAAATTTATGAATAAGGTAGATTCTGCGGGTGTTTATTTTAACGCATCAACAAGGTTTGCTGATGGCTTTAGATATGGATTTGGTGCGGAAGTTGGAATTTCAACAAATAAAACACATGCAAGAGGTCCTGTCGGATTGGAAGGTTTGACTATATATAAGTATAAACTTGTTGGAAATGGGAATATTGTCGGGGATTATGTTTCTGGCGAAAAACAGTTCCATCATAAGGATTTGATGTAGGTTTTTAAAAAGTATTGCGTACTTGTCAGTATTTATAAGTTTTAAAAATTAAATAAAAGGAGAGGTGTCCGAGTGGCTTAAGGTGCGGATCTCGAAAGTCTGTGTACAACTTGTACCGTGGGTTCAAATCCCACCCTCTCCGTTTTTTAGTCGGAACTTAGAGAATAAGTGAAGATAGAATTTACAAAAGCCGCCTCAATTGGGCGGTTTTTCAGCATGTGGTTTTATTTAGAGAATTTTTATTGCCAAATTTTTACACCTTTTTTTCAAAAATTCTTCAAAATTCTCTTTCTTAAATTTTCAAGGTGCAGATTGAAAGGTAATCATTTTGGTCGTTCAAATATATTTTTGGTAAGCTGCTTGATTTAATTGTTTGTGATAGAATTAAATCACGTAATTATTTGGGAAGAATAATGGCTTTTAATGAAAATACACGAGTAAAAATACCTGCAATAATAACCTTAACTAGATTAGGTTATGATTATTTGTCTTTGAAGGATGCGAAATGGGATGAAGAAACAAATATTTTTCCAGATATATTTTCTCAAAGTATCAAAGAAATCAATAAAGATAAAAATTTGTCAGATGATGATATAAGAAGATTGCTTCAAGATATTAGTTTAGAACTTGATAATGATGATTTAGGCAGAAAATTCTATGAAAGATTAACCTCACAAGCAGGTATTAAATTAGTGGATTTCACTAATTTTGATAATAATACTTTCAATGTTGTTACTGAACTGCCTTGTATAAAGGACGAAGAAGAATTTAGACCGGACATTACTTTATTAATAAACGGTATGCCTTTATGTTTTATTGAGGTTAAAAAACCTCATAATAGAGAAGGTATTATTGCTGAACGTAATAGGATGAATGTAAGATTTTCTAATAAAAAATTCAAAAAATTTATAAATATATCACAATTTCTTATGTACTCGAATAACCAAGAATATGATAATGAATCAATTACCCCTGTTCACGGTACTTTTTATGGCACAACATCAACTACAAAAGCGTTTTTCAATTGTTTTAGAGAAGAAGAAGGTGAACTCGAAAGATTATCTACCAAATTAAAACCAAATAATGAAAATGATGAAAACTTTATATTGAAAGACACCAACAATATTGTAATTAAACATTCACCGGAATTTCAAACAAATAAACAGATAACAACACCGACAAACAGGTTAATAATATCGTTATTTTCAAGAGAAAGATTAAAAGACTTTTTGTACTATGCAATAGTTTATGTTGAAAGAAAAGATGAAAATGAAAATACTCATTTAGAAAAACACATAATGCGTTATCCTCAATACTTTGCTTCAAAAGCAATTCAAAGAAGATTGGATAAAGACATAAAAAGAGGCATTATTTGGCATACGCAAGGTTCGGGTAAAACGGCTCTTGCATACTATAATGTAAAACAATTACAAGATTACTTTGCTAAAAAGAATGTTATACCGAAATTTTATTTTATTGTAGATAGACTTGATTTAAAAACGCAAGCAGAAAAGGAATTTAAAAGTCGTGGTTTAACAGTACATACTATAAATTCAAAGAGTGATTTTGAACAGGATATTGCAAATGATAAGGGGGCAATTTCTAATACAAGAGGTAAAAATGAAGTAACTGTAATCAATATTCAAAAAATACCGCCAAATATTTCGGTAAAACCAAGCGATTACAATGTTAATATTCAAAGAGTGTATTTTATTGATGAAGCACACAGAAGTTATAAAGAAACAGGTTGCTATTTTGCGAATTTGATGAGTTTAGATAAAAATGCAATATTTATTTCTTTAACAGGAACTCCATTATTAGCAGGTAAAAATAGAACTTCATCAAAACAATTATGGGGTGATTATATTCATCAATACTACTATAATTCATCTATTGCTGACGGTTATACTTTAAAACTTATTAGAGAGGACATAGAAACACAATACAAATCAAAGTTAAAAGAAGTATTAGATACTATTTATATAAAGCATGGCGATTTAGCAAAACAACAAATATATTCAGACGAAAAATTTGTAAGACCAATGCTTGAATATATTGCAGATGATATGAGAAAATCTCGTATTGCTCATAATGATAGTTCAATCGGTGGAATGGTCGTATGCAGCAGTTCCCAACAAGCGAAGAAATTTTTTGAAATTTTTAAAGAAGAATATGAAAATAAGTCAACAAATAAAAGCGACATTAAAACTGCCGCATTGATTTTACACGATATTGATGATAAGGAAATTAGAAAAGGTTATGTAGATAAATTCAAAGACGGTAACATAGACATACTGTTTGTTTACAATATGTTGCTTACAGGTTTTGATGCTCCTCGTTTGAAAAAATTATACATTGATAGAGAAATTAAAGAACATAACTTATTACAGACCCTTACAAGAGTAAACAGACCTTATAATGATTTTAAATACGGTTATGTTGTTGATTTTGCAGACATAAGAGTGGAATTTAACAAGGCAAATAAAGCATATTGGGAAGAATTACAACTTGAATTAGGTGACGAAATTGGTAAATTTTCTAATATCTTCAAAACAGAAGAAGAAATAAAAGATGATATTGATGAAATCAAAACAGTATTATGGGAATATGAAACAAGAAATTTAGAAGTTTTCTCGCAACAAATTAATGATATTCACGATAAACCAACTCTTTTAAGAATAAGAAAATCTTTGGTTTTAGCAAAAGAATTGCAGAATATAATTCGTTGTCAAGGCAATACCGAACTTTTAGACAGACTTGATTTCAAAAAATATAATGACCTTTTAAAAATGGTTGAACTACGTATTGCAGATATAAACTATATGGAAAAACTCGAAAATAATGTTGATATTTCAGAATTATTGAATGTCGCTATGGAAGATATTGTATTCAAGTTTGCCAAAATCGGTGAATCAGAATTAAAAATTGCTGATGATTTAAGAAACACCCTTGCAAGAACAAGAGAAGCTGTAAATAGTAATTTTGATAAAAAAGATCCCGAATGGCTATCCTTGAAAGAAGAATTGGAAAGAATATTTGCTCAAAGAAATATTTATGAAGTTTCACAAGAAGAAATGAAACAAAATATGAGCCTTATAGAAGATATTTATTCAAGAATTACAGAATTAAACAGGAAAAATAACCTTCTTCTTGCAAAGTATGATAATGATAAAAAATACGCAAGAGTGCACAAAAGAATATTACAAAAACACAGTAATTCTACACCAAAAGAAGAAATGGAAATCTGCGAAGCATTACAAGATATTAAGGTACAAGCAGATGAAACCGTATTGAACAGAAAAGATGTTGTGGAAAACGAAGGATTTTTCAAAAAGACCATGAATTGGATTGTATATAATGTGTTCAACAAAAAAGAAATCAAGGTTGATACACAAACTTCTGAAAACATAAACAATTTGATTGTTGAAGAATATCTTAAAGAATATAACGGAGAAGTAGCATAATGTCAGATACACGAATTTTTATTGAACAAACAAAAGCACTTGTTGATAAATTAAAATCGACCTGTGCTCAATATGGATTAGGAAATGACGGTAATGAATACAAAATTATTGTTCAAATTTTCTTATATAAATTTTTGAATGACAAATTTGCTTATGAAGTAAAGCAAGTTGATGATAGGCTTAAAAATGTTGAAAATTGGGAACAAGAAGTCAATAAATATTCAGATGAACAATATAGAGAATTGTTATTCAAAATCAATCCAAGTTCTGCTCAATTAAAAAGAGAACATTATATTTCATATCTGTTTTCAAGACAAACTCAACCAGAATTTGCAACTTTACTTGATGATACATTGAGAGATATAGCAATTTCAAATAATGATATATTTGCGGTAAAAACAGGTAAGGGTGAAAAAATACAACTTTTTGAAACTATAAGCAATTATATTTCAGATGTTTCAGAAAGAGATAATTTTTCAAGAGCAATTATAAATCCACTAATCAACTTTAGCTTTGAAAAAATGTTTAATCAAAAATTTGATTTCTTTGCAACAATTTTTGAATACTTAATTCAAGATTACAACAAAGATGGTGGTGGTAAATATGCGGAATATTTTACTCCTCATAGTGTTGCTGAAATTATGGCAAAAGTTCTTGTCGGCGGCAAAGATGTTAGAAATGTTAAATGCTATGATCCTTCAGCAGGTTCGGGATCTTTGTTAATGAGTTTGGCTCACGCAATAGGTGAAGATAAATGTACTATATACTCACAAGATATTTCTCAAAAATCATCAACAATGTTGAGATTAAACTTGATTTTGAATAACTTGGTACACTCAATTTCAAACATTATTCAAGGTAATACCCTTACAAATCCTGAACATAAAGACGGTAATAACTTAAAGAAATTTGATTATATAGTTTCTAATCCGCCGTTTAAACTTGATTTTTCTGAATACAGAGCAGATTTAGATTCACAAGCAGATAAAAAAGAAAGATTTTTTGCTGGAATACCTAATATCCCAAACAAAAATAAGGATAAAATGGCTATTTATCTTTGTTTCTTACAACATATTATGTATTCTTTAGCAGATAATGGCAAAGCTGCAGTTGTTGTTCCAACTGGATTTATTACTGCTCAATCTGGTATAGAAAAGAAAATAAGAGAAAGGCTTATTGATAGAGAAATGTTCCGAGGTGTAGTTTCTATGCCTTCAAACATCTTTGCCACAACTGGTACAAATGTCTCTGTTCTCTTTATAGATAAGGCAAATAAAGGAGGACAGGTTCTTTTAATGGATGCATCAAAACTGGGTACAAAAGTAAAAGACGGTAAAAACAAAAAAACTGTACTATCTGTTGAAGAAGAAAACAAAATTATTGAAACATTTAATAATCAAGAAGTCATTGATGATTTTTCAATTCTTGTTTCTTATGATGATATTAAAAATAAAAACTATTCACTTTCAGCAGGTCAATATTTCGATGTAAAGATTGAATATGTTGATATAACAGCAGAAGAATTTGAAACAAAAATGAACGAATATAAATCTAATTTAGCAAAATATTTCAAACAATCTCACGAATTGGAAGATGAAATACAAAAGAAATTGGAGTTATTGAAGTATGAATAGATTAAAAAAGCATAAATTAAGCGAATTGTATGAAATTAGTTCAGGAATTTCAACAAAGCCCGAACAATATGGGGTTGGTTCACCGTTTTTGTCATTTCGCACAATATTCAATAATTATTTCATCCCCGAAGAATTAAATGAATTTATGAATACAAATGAAACAGAGCAAGAAACATATTCTGTAAAAAAAGGTGATGTTTTTTTAACAAGAACAAGTGAAACATTAGATGAACTTGCAATGAGTTGTGTTGCACTAAAAGATTATCCAAGTGCAACTTTTAGTGGTTTTGCAAAGAGATTAAGACCTATTCAGAATGATATAATTTATGATAAATTTATGGGTTTTTTCTTACGAAGTAAGTATTTTAGAAAAATTATTGATAATAACGCAATTATGACTTTAAGGGCAAGTTTTAATGAAAAAATCTTTTCATACTTAAATATCGAGTTACCAAAATATAAAGAACAGGTAAAAATTGGTAACTTGTTGCACTTACTTGAAGAAAAAATAAAATTAAACAAAAAAGTAAATATTGAATTGGAAAAACTTGCTAAAACATTATATGATTATTGGTTCGTCCAGTTTGACTTTCCTGACGAAAATAAACGACCGTATAAATCAAGCGGCGGTGCTATGGTTTATAATGAAATTTTAAAAAGAGAAATACCTGTAGGTTGGAGAGTTAAAGAACTTCAAAATATTGCATCTATTTCTAATGAACAAATAGCGCCTTTTGAAGGAGTTACTTATAGACATTATAGTATTCCTGCTTTTGATGAAAAAGGGACATATATAATAGAATTAGGTGATGATATTCACAGCAATAAGTTTATAATTAAACCTTTTGATGTGCTTATATCTAAATTAAACCCAAGATTTAGTCGAGTTATTTGTGCAGATAATGAAGATAATATGCTGTCTTCAACTGAATTGATAGTTTTTCGATGTAATGATGAACAAAACCAATCCATTGTTTATTGTATCGCTAAAAGCGATAATTTTTATTCGTACTGTGTAAAAAATGCAACAGGTAGTTCTGGTAGCCATAATCGTATAAATTCTGAAATAATGGGGGCATATAAAATACCATATAATCATTCAACATATGAATTGTTTAAATCTCGCATTAGCGACATAATTCAAAAAAGGAACCATATTATTAAAGAAAATCAAAAACTAATAAGTATTAGGGACTTCTTACTTCCTATGTTAATGAATGGACAAATCAGCATTGCTACTACTGAATAACTACTTGACCGTTCATAAGCATTGGTAAAAGAAAATCCCTAATCGTTGTTAACTCTTGATTTTCACATTCTTTAATTTGTTTTTGTAATAATATTTTAGATATTTTTTCCTTAAATAGTTGCAATATCTTGTTATCAGGAATAACCAATAGCATATCTTCTAATGTCTTTATTCTTATACCTGCAAAAACACTTCCTGTTGAACTATTTTCTGCTTTTTTTACAAAAGTTTCACTCATTAAAAACATATACAGATATTCTGAAGGCATAGTGTTTTTAGGTCTAATAGAAAATACTGATTCATTTATATCCCAAGTTTGCGGCTCTTCTTGGATTAAATAACACCTTCCAAGTGGTGCTATACTTGCAAATAAAATATCACCTTTACTAATGTCAGACCTTTTGTGAACTATTTTTTGAGCGACTTCATCAATAGTATCACAGTTAGAAAAATTAATACCGCCGTGGGTAGTAAGATTTTTCACCGTGATGTACTTAATATCACCATTACTTAAAATAAAATTATTTCTTGGATTTAATCCCGTATTTATGTGCGTAATGCAGGATTTAACATTATTAACAGACCATCCGAAAGGAATATTTCTTTTTAGTTTTTCATTATGAATCATCTTTCCGCCGCTTGATTTATACGGTCGTTCATTTTCATCAGGAAAATCAAATTGAACAAACCAATATTCATACAAAGTTTTTGCAAGTCTTTCCAATTCAGAATTTATTTTGTTATTTAATTCTATTTTTTTGTCAATAATTTCTAAAATACGAGCAATTCTCTCTTGTTCAGATATTTCTGGTACTCTGATTTTATATTCACTTAATAAATCAAATGTAATTTGAGGAAATGAACAAATCCTATTTTCTGCCCTTGATTGTAAAATATCTAACATTTTGTCATTTATAAGAGAATAGTAAAAATATTTGTTATCGACATCATCATTAAATTTTCTTAATACCATAAGTTTTGTAGATACTACATAATCTGAACAATATTCAATATCTACATAGGCATAGTGCTTATTTTTCGGTCTAACTTCACTAAATAAAATATCATCTTTTTGTATAGTTTTCTTTGCTTGTCCTTTTAATTCTGATATCGGTAATTCTGTATAATTAACAATTTTACCTTTTTCAGCATCGGCAGTATTCAAAAACTTTAATTTGGGTTTATCAAATTTGTGAGTAATTGAAACGCTTTCAACAATTTCACCTATACTTAACCATTTAGACATATTGCACCACCAATCTTAACGGCTTGCTCAAGAGTGCAAATATGCTAGAAATAAGTGGTCGTTTATTTAAAGAGTATTTTGTTGTTCACAGTATTTTAAAAATCTTGCAACAGTATCACGAGTTACCCCGAATTTTTTGCCGATTTTAGTATTAGTACAACCCTTTTTCTTCATCCTTAGAACCTGCTTTTCATATTTTGAAAGTTTCAAATAACTGCTCTTACTGCCTTTGGGGCGACCTAAAACTACACCTTCCTCTTTTTTTCTTTTTAATGCTTCTTTTGTTCGTTGGGATATTAAATTTCTTTCAATTTCAGCAGATAATCCGAAAGCAAAAGCCAAGACTTTTGATTGAATATCATCACCAAGTCTGTAATTATCCTTAATAGTCCAAATTTTTGCTTCAATTTCCATACAGTAATGTAAAATACTCATTATCTGTAAAAGATTTCTTCCTAACCTTGATAATTCTGATGCAATAAGAATATCTCCTGCTTTTAAATGTTTAAGAAGATGTCCTAATTCTCTTTTCTTCAAGGACTGTGTTCCTGAAATTGTTTCCTCAATCCACTTATCAACAGTAATTTCTTGTTTTTTAGCAAATTCAATAATCTCAAATTTCTGATTTTCTGTAGTTTGCTTATCTGTACTAATTCTAATGTAGCCATAAATCATTTTCATTTCTCCTTTTTATATTTAAGAAATAATTGATAAAAATTAGACTACAAGTCCTATATAAATTTCAAAAAAAGGAATTATTACTATTAAAATTTGCCTAATATTAATTTTAAATATTGTGTAGATTTTATACAAAATACCTTTATAGAGATCAATTTTTAATAAATATTATAGAATAGGAATTTTTTATATGTATTAAAATTATTTATATATTTTATAAAACAAAGATTTTAATTCGAAAAATGTTTAGATTTATTTTAACTAGATACTTATTATATGAAGAATTAGAGATAATATTGAAAAATAAATTAATTAATGAAGTTTTAAATATATTATATTCAGAATTTCGAATATAATTAAATAGGCATTTGAAAATTATTGTAAAGAGTTGTTAGATAAATATTCTCACATTTGTAAGAAGGATAGTTCAAATGGAATTAAATTTCTATTTAGCTTTAGAGTGGGATTTCAATCATTTTGGAACAGCATATTAGTATATTTTGAGGAAGAATGATTTTGTTCTGCATTATTTAGTGCTTCTGTGATTATTGAATATAAATATTCTTTTTTATTCATTACAACCTCTTATATTGAATAATAATAATTCTTGATTTTTTCAGCCATCATTTTACGACGTTCTTGTAAAAATGTTTCATAATCGCTTGCTTGCATATTAAAAATTGTATAAGGAATGCAATTAACTTTCAAATTCTTGAATAATTCATTTTTATTTAGAATTGTACCGATACAACATTCTTTGTTATTGCATTGAGTTTTGGCTTGATTAAAATATTCATTTGGTGATTTTTTACCAATTGAAATATTTACACTTGTATCTAAATACGTATAATTGGCAACTTGATTATATTTTGATTTATCGTCATAACCATTTTGTTTTAAGTACTCTTTTGGGAATATATGATGAATATCTCCAGTTACAGAAACTAAATCAGAAACTTTTGTTGTACTTGAAAATAGTGATTGCTCCGCATCACATACTTGTGCAGCTATAAATGTATTAAAGTAAGGACTATTTATTGAAGATGTTTCTAAGTTTTGAACAAGCCCAACTTCCCAAAATGTGTCAGATAATTCTGCATCTTCAACTTCTTTAAAGAAATTTTTAACCCCTTTTTCTTCAATATTTCTTAAATCTCTGTCCATTTGAGATTCCGGAGAACCTATATATCTACTTGTTAATGTAGATAAAATAAACCATTTTTGGACAAATTTTTTAATTTCACTTTTATCAATATTTTTTGAATTATTTAAAATTAAAAATAGTGTATAAGCAAAATCAAGTGTCATCTTAGAATTTAATAATTTTATATTAATAAAACCGCAAGATTTTATTAATAATACGAAATTTTTGAAATTATATTCATTCATAAAGTTTTTAACACCAGATGTTAGTTGCTGGAAACTATTTTCTGCTATTTCTTCTTTATATGTTCGATATTCAAAGTCTCTCCCAGACAATAGATTAACTAAATCCTTTAATTTTCCTCTCCCAAATTTGTGCATTAAACATACTCTTAACATGTCATTATAATCAGGGTTATAAATATTTTCTCTATCATCTTTTAGCCATTTAAGCATTTGAGCAAATTCAGATTGCATAAATTCACTATCTGATAACGTTAACTTTTCATAAAAACTTGGCTCTACAGCTAGGTGACAAAAATAGTCAATTGCTTTCCTTAATATATGTCCTCCATATTTCGAATCAGCTGCGATTTTTGACATTGCAAAATCTGATTCATTTAAACGCTTTCCTTGGGAGTTAATTCTCACAAAAATTTCTGTAACCTCATTTATATCCAAATCTGAAACAAGTAGAATTGTTCCCATTTGACAATTTTTAATATTCTTCAATTTTTGGATTGCTTTATTGATAATGTCTGATGATATACTTGGATTATTTGCCATATATTCATTTATGAAATTAAAATCATTAAAATCAGGTTGAAAAACAATAGAAATATCTGGAATCCAATTTTTACTTTTTAAATGAACTGGTGTTTGAACCGCAAAACGTTCTTCATTGGCTTTTGCTAATGGATTAAAAGCTATTTTATATGCTTTAGTTTCATAGTCTTCTGTTAAAATTTTTTGTCCTGCTAAAGCAGTCATTAAAGCAGTTACACGTTGTTGACCATCAATAAGAATTTTTGTACCGCCAGCTTCTTTCCCCGTTTTTAATCTCACTGTTGGATTTTGCCAAATGATTAAATATCCTGTTGGATATCCGCTATATAAAGAATCTATTAAATCTCTAACTTTACTTGGATTCCATACAAAAGGTCTTTGAATTTCTGGAATAGAAATGTCTCCACTATTAATAAATCCTAAAATATTATCAACCGAATATTGAGTGACAGAATATTTGTTTGTCATATTAACCCCTTTTTTTCTAAGCGTATCACAAACATAATTCTATGAACGATTTGTTATTATTTTTATTATTATAAAATCTTAAAAATTTCTAAGTAAAAGATTTCTGCAATTTTTTGATTTACATAATTAAATGCGGATTTAGTTGTTGTATCTTCTGGAATTGATTTACAGAGAGTTTGATTTTCAATAACTATTGTTTTATCAACAAATTGTTGCAAATTTTCTATTCCATTTTCTGCTTGGATGGTTCTTTTTTGACCTTCCCACTTAAATGGTTTTGTAATTATTGCAACTGTTTTTATCCCTGCAAATTTTAATTTTTCTGCAATTACAGGTGTAGCGCCAGTTCCACAACCTCCGCCAAAGCAGGAAATAAGAAAGACAATATCTGAGTTTTGAATAAGTTTCAAAATTTGGTTTATATGAATTATGGCATTTTGCTTCCCGATTTGAGGATTTCCACCGCATCCTGTGAATTCATTTTTGTTACTATAATTCCCTTCGGATAATAGGTATTTATCACTTGTTTTAGCTTCTTTTAAAATTCTTTCGTTTGGATGTATTACAATAAAATCAATGTTTTTACACTTATTGTTTAAATACAAATAATTGACTGCATCTTGTCCACCGCTACCAATACCGATAACTTTAATTTTTAAATCTTTCATATTTTTATCCTTTCTGATTTTACTTTAGGTTATATATACGTCAGTATTGGTGACATTCATCACTTAAATTAAATAAATTTTCAAGTGATTGTGTCCGAAAAATTTATTTTATGTCTTTTATCTTAAAATCTTTTATATTCAAACCGTTGTAACGCATTTTGATTGCATCGTATAAAGTACGGCAACGAGGATGAATAATTTTTACTCCTTATATTTTTTATCTTTTTGCAAACATCGGCAGAATCGTATTCTTGATAATAATGTTTGACAATAATTTCTTTGTTCAATATTATCCAGTCTTTGAGGGCTTGCATTTCGGTTTCTGTGAAGACAATCTTTTTGTTTTCGTAATTGTCTAGTGTTCCATCAATGTTCAGTTTTACCCAGTTTCTGTTATATTTTGTGTTTCTATCGTTTTGAAATCTTAAAAATGGTGGTTCTCCTTTGTTTTCAACACATCTCAAACTGACCCACATAGCAAGTCCAGTTTCTTTTGGGTTAAATGGTGTTAAGAAAAATCCTTCTGTCTCCTCAGGTGTTTCCCCAGGTTCAATACATTTATATAAATTTGAACTCCCATATTCATCTTTCAAACTTTTTATCTTTTTCATTGTTATTCCTCTTGTTTATCCTTTAATCTGTTTAATATATCATTAACTCTTTTATCTTTTAGAGGATAAATTCCCATAGTTAAGGAACAAAATTCACTCAAGGTTAATTGAGATTTAAGTTTAGCTTTATTTGATTTTATAAACTCTTCTATTTCTGCAACCGTAGTACCTATTGAATTTTTGTACCAAAGCATTAAATCAACTAAGTCATATTTATTGTTTAAATTAATATTTTTATATTTAGTATTATTTGTCTGAGCCACAGTAATAAATAACCAATTAATATATGATCCAAGTAAGCTGTTTCCAAAAGCAAAAATATCATCTTTTTCAAAAATAAAAACATCTTTATCAATAGTTAAATCTTTAAGTTTTAAAACATTTTTATGTTTTGATAAGACTTCGTATAAACAGCCATGTATTGCTAAATACTTTCCATTTTTCCAAGTAAGTGTTTTATATAGGTCTATAAAAAATAAATAACTTTCATTATTTGGATTAGTTATTATATCATTTTTAAACAGAATATTTTTACCAACTAACAAGTTTTTGGGCAAATTTTTGACTAATGTATCAGTTAAATCTAAATCACCCCCGATTACTAAGTTTTCGGGAAGTTTTGAAATTTTGGAATTATTTAAATATAAATTTTGTCCTACTTTGAATCCATTTGGTAATAGTTCTACACTACTATTTGTTAATATCAAATCTCGTCCAACAATTAAATCGGATGGGATTTTCACGATTTGAGTATTTGTCAAATCTAAGTTCCAACCTACTATCAAATTATTTGGTAGTTGACTTATTGCAGTATCATTTAAATATAAATTGCCTCCAATAAATAAATTAGCCCCAAGAAATTTTATTTTTGAAGCTCTTAAATCTAAATCCAAACCACAATTTAAATTATCTGGTAATTTTGTAATTGGTGTGTTTCTTAAGATTAAGCTACCTGTAACATTAAAATTTTGTGGTAGGTTAGTTATATTCAATCCACTTAAATCCAAGTGTCCATGAACTATAAGTTTTGAATCAAATAAATCGTATTTAATTTGTTTTTCTTCTAAAATTTTAATAATATTTTGCATTTCATTCATAAGTTACCAATTATTCCTTTTTGTTCATGCTATTTTATTTTAAATTAACAGCACGTCAGTTTCGGGGATGTGTATAAAATACGCATCTTCCTCATCAAATCTGCGGATGAATAAGTATTTTCCACAGATGTAAATATTTGCATTGTAGTTTACTCAATCAAAACTCAAAATTTCTTTTAATATTTCGTCCGATGTAAATGACTGGACTTTTCCGATATTATTAGCTCGTTTATCAATTTCTCTGATTTCAGCACGAGTAAAACCAGCTTTTGCTAATTCAATAGCTTCCAGTTCTTCTTCCATTTTTATTTTTTCCCAAGCTTTGTTCCAAGGAATTGCATTTTTTATATTTGCGGCACGTTTATCCATTTCTTCAATTTCAGCTCGGGTGAATTTACTTTTTCTCCAATCAATATTTTCAAATTCTTCTTTTGTCAATTTTCGGATTTCTTTGGTCATACTATTATTCCTTATATTTTAATTTTTTATACTTTTATTTTAAATTGTTTATATGTCAGTATTGGTGCTACGTTTTAAGGTATTTATATAATTTATCTATAGTTAGATCTTGTTCTTGCGTTCCTGTCAAAATTGCTTCAATTATTTCTTTGGGTAAAAATCGAAGTTTCATTAACCTATAAATATGTGTATTTGTTTTTTGTCCTGAGGTTAATTTATTTTCAAACATTAGCTTGTGATAATAAAAACTTTTTACAATCGCTTCTAGTAAGAATTTATTAACTTCTCTTTTCTTTACATCGCCGATTATTACTTTACTTCCATTTTTAGTAGTAGAACTTATTCGGATTTTATACTCATAATCTATTTCGGAAGTTTTATCATAATTTTGTTCAACAGGGAGGTTGGATTTAAAGACTAAATATTTAATAGCTTCGGATAGTAGAGTTTTTGATGTAGTTATTAAAATATTTTCTTTGGATATTCTTACTTTAATAATTACGTGTCTTATAAAAGTTGCATCAATAAGTTTTTCTGAAATTTGTTCATAAATTATTTTTTGTTGATCAATTGGATAATCTGCAAATAATTCCTGCAAAAGTTTTTTATCAAGAACAATTTCTTTAATTTTGCTTATTACAAAATTTTCAATCTCGCCTGCTGAAATTTTAGTTATAGAACCTAGGTCTTGCAATCTATTTTGAATTTGAGCTTGGCTTACATAATATCGATAGCATTTCCCATTTTTTGTACTATGTGTTGGAGACATATAATTGTTTTTATCATCAAAAAGTTTACCTTTTAATAAAGAACCACTTTGTGCATTTGTAGTATTTTTTCGATTTAATGCATTTTGAGCCAAAAGATTTTGTGTCTTTTCGAAAATATCCAAATTAATTATCGGTTTTTGAAGTCCTTCATAAATATTCTTTTTATGAACAATTTTCCCGATATAAGCTTTATTTTGAAGTATTCGATATAAATGACCTTTGTAAAAATTTTTACCACTTCTGGTATTAATATTATTTTCTTTCAGATATTTAACTAAATCTGGAACGTTACCTATTTCTAAATATTTATCAAAAATGAGCTTAACTATTTTGGCTTCGGATTGTTCAATTTCTAGTTTCCCATCTTTTTTAATATATCCCATTGGTGGCATTCCATTTATCCACATTCCTTTTTTCTTTGAAGCAGCAAATTTATCTCTAATTCTTTCTCCGGTAACTTCTCTTTCAAATTGGGCAAATGATAATAATATATTTAAAGTTAATCTTCCCATTGAAGTTGTTGTATTAAATTGTTGAGTAATGGATACAAAAGACGTTTCATGTTTATCAAAAACATCTACAATTTTTGAAAAATCCATTAATGATCTTGTTAGTCTATCAACTTTATAAACTACTACAATATTCACTTTCCCATTTTCAACATCTTGGAGCAAATCTTGGAATGCTGGGCGATTAATTGTTCCTCCGGAGAATCCTCCATCATTGTATTGTTTTTCTATCAATTCCCAACCTTCATGTTTTTGAGATTTAATATAAGCTTCGCATGCTTCTCGTTGAGCATCAAGAGAGTTGAAATCTTGTTCAAGTCCTTCTTCGGAAGATTTTCTAGTATAAATCGCACATTTAAAAATTCTTGTCATACCACATTCATCGCTCTTTGTGTAAGTTTTATCAAGTCGAAAGACACAAATTTTATCATTAAAAGGTATCTTTATCATTTGGGAAAATGTATTTGTAAAATGGTTTATTGTCTTCTAGAACTTCCACACACGCAATTCCTTCTAAGAATTCGCCGCTAGAAGCTCCGTATTTTAATGGGATTACAAATTTATTATTTTTATCTATAAATCCACATTTCCCGTCTTTTTCTACAAGACAAATTCCGTATTTAAACCCGAATAATCCTACTCTGTCGTATTCTAGCGGAATAATTATCTCGTTTTGGGAATTTACGAAACCGCATTTGCCGTTTTTTCGAACCTCGGCAAATTCATATTCCAGAAACCAACCGCAAAAATCATATTCAAAAGGGATTATAACTTCTTTTGACGGAACTTGAATAATTCCCCACTTTTCGTTTTTTCTATCTGGAATACAGTCTGGAATAGAAGTAATATTTCTTTGAACAAAGGATACTGTTGGGGAATTAGTTTTTACGATTGTACAAACATTGTCTTTTTCTAGAGTGTAACCATACGGTCGCTGATAAATATGATCATATTCGCATGGAATAACAATATTCCCACGATTGTCCATAACTCCGCAGAGAGATTCGTTGTTGTAAATAATTATGGTAATTAGGTACATGTTTACACTACCTAAAATAATCAGTAGTTTTGAGAATAAAAATAACTGTTTTCAGCTACTGATTATTTTTTAGTTTCTTTATAATTATAAATTTTCTCTATTGCCTTCGCAAAATCACTTAGAGAATCCTCTCTATTTGTTGCTAATTCTTTTTCTAAAGAAAATTTTTTAGTATGAAATTCTTTTGAAAATTCTTCTTCTAACATCTTATAGTTATGGCACTTATCCATTAAACTTTGAATTTTGTCTACGTGCTCTGAAAGTTTTTCGATAAAAGAAGTTATACCTTTGGGAACATATCTATTCGCATCTTTTTTCAAAACAGATTTAGGAAGTGGTTTTACTATATAAACCTCTGTTGCTTTTGCCACAAATAATCGTTTTTGCTTTATAACACCAGAAGTAAAGTCTAAATTATATAAGTAAAAAAGTTTGCAATAAAACTTTTCTACAATAGGTAACATTTTTTGTACAAGTGTATCTGAGAGCATATTATGTAATGCTCGTCTTATTTCTATTTCGTTATCAATATCCATGTCCACTCACTATCTCTGCACAGGTTATTTTGCGTTCACCACAAAACATAATACCATAAGCGAATTTCTCAATCGCTTTTGATTTGCGTTCATTATAGCAGAAAATCCAAGAATTTACATACCCCTGAAGATGTTTTGAAGAAACATGATGATGAATCCCATTTATCATCTTTTTAAGTAAGTTCCAAGCACCCTCCATTGTATTTGTGTATGCTTTATCTTTTACATATTGTCCTTTACCATGTTCTACTATTTCATGATGCTGATAATGTTTAGGTAGGTCTTTATATCCAGTCCATTCATCTGTAAAAAGTCGTGCAGAGTTTTTTACATATTTCAAGATAATAGGGGTTAAAGTTTTGGCTTGTACATCGGGAACAACCCAAGCATTCAACTTCCTGCATATCGCTTTTGTTTTTGTTTAAATAGCAACAGAAGGATCGTGACTTA